>JAGACI010000135.1 GCA_017614185.1 Lachnospiraceae bacterium
CAGTGGGAGATCAAGGTTGACATTGCACTTCCTTGCGCTACTCAGAACGAGCTCAACCTTGACGATGCAAAGAAGCTTGTTGCCAACGGCGTAATCGCTGTATGTGAAGGTGCTAACATGCCTACAACTCTTGAGGCTACTCAGTACTTACAGCAGAACAAGGTTTACTTTGTTCCCGGTAAGGCAGCAAACGCAGGTGGTGTTGCTACATCAGCACTTGAGATGAGCCAGAACTCCGAGAGACTTTCATGGACATTCGAAGAGGTTGATTCCAAGCTTAAAGGAATTATGGTTAACATCTTCCATAACCTTGATGATGCAGCCAAGAAGTACGGCAAAGCAGGCGACTATGTTGCAGGTGCTAACATTGCAGGCTTCTTAAAGGTTGCAGATGCTATGAAGGCTCAGGGTATTGTTTAATCAAATACCGCCATTATATGGAAATTACAGCGGTTTTATACTAAAATAATTTCTGTATAGATTTTACGAAGGCTAATGGGTGTTTGGAATCGTAGATTCTATAACACCCATTTTTATTGCAGTTACCAAACAAACTTAGTTACGGAGGATATTATGCGAACCAAGGAAGACATTATCAACATGATTGATGAAGAAGGAGTTGAGTTTATCCGCCTTCAGTTTACGGATATTTTCGGAAGACTCAAGAATATTGCGGTTACCCCGGGACAGATGGAGAAGGTATTCAAGAATAAGTATGCCTTTGAAGGATCATCGGTTTTCGGAGATATGTATTACTATGATGATAATCTTTATCTTTACCCGATTCTTGATACTTTCATGATTCTGCCTTGGAGACCTCAGCAGGGCAAGGTTGCAAAGATTGTATGTGACGTTTGCTATGAGGATGGAACTCCTTTTGAACTAAGTTCAAGATATATTCTTAAAAATGCGCTCAAGGCTGCTTCAGAAAAAGGGTACCGTGCATTGGTTGATCCCGAGTGTGAATTCTTCTTATTCCACACTGACGAGAACGGACTTCCCACAACTCAGTCACATGAGCAGGCAGGATACCTTGATGTAGGTCCTGTTGACTTTGGTGAAAATGCAAGACGTGATATTGTACTCATGCTTGAAGAGATGGGATTCGAGATTGAATCATCACATCATGAACATGCGCCTGCACAGCATGAGGTTGATTTCAAAGAAGAAGAGGCAATGAGAACTGCCGACAATATTGAAACATTCAGATTCGCAGTTCGTTCAATTGCGAAGAGATTCGGACTTTACGCAACATTTATGCCAAAGCCCAAGGCTGATGTCGCAGGTAGCGGAATGCATACCAATATCAATATTTTCAAAAATAACAGAAGCATATTCAGAAATGAAGATGGTTCTGCTACTGATGATGCTTATTATTTTATCGGCGGTATTTTAAAGCACGCCAAAGCCCTTTGTGCAATCGCAAATCCTATCGTAAATTCATATAAGAGACTGATTCTTGGAACAGATGAAATTAATAAAATCACCTGGGCAGAGAAGGGTGAGAAGTCACTCGTTAAGCTTTTAAAGACCATGGATGAGATTAAGGTTGAGCTTCGTTTCCCTGACGGAGCAAGCAATCCTTATCTTCTTCTTGCAACTTGTATTGCTGCAGGTGTTGATGGAATCGAGAATAAGATTAATCCCGGAAAAGATATCAATTCTGCAGGCAAGGATGCGGTTTTTGAAAACCTGCCCGAGAACTTAAGAGATGCCATTGATGAGCTTAATAAGGACGAACTAATAAAAGGCGTACTCGGTGAAGAATTTGTAAATATCTACTCCAAGATTAAAATTGATGAGTGGAAAGACTATATGAAAGAGGTTTCCGACTGGGAGATTAATACATATCTTACAAGAATGTAGTGGGAGGATTTTATGGGCGCTATTATTGTTGCAATGCCCAAAATCACAGATTCCCAGCGAATAGCTGATATCATCAAAAACAGTGAGATACCAAACGAACTCATAACATGTTCTACAGGCTCAGATGTTCTTAGAAGGGTTGAGGACATGGATGTGGATTTGGTGGTCGGAACCAAAGCTTTCTCCGATATGGGGTTTGAGGAACTGGTTAACTACCTTCCCATGAATGTTAAGTATGTTTTGCTAACGAAGGATTCGACGCTTAACTATTTTTCCGATAACCTGGTTAAACTGATGATGCCGTTTAAACCATCGGATTTCGTCAATACGCTTCGAATGCTTTTGCCGGATTTCATTTATCATACGAAACGACGGCCGAAGAGAAGCGAGGAAGAGCAAAGAACGATAGACGAAGCCAAAAGGGTTTTGATGGACAGAAATGAGATGACCGAACCGGAGGCCTTCAGATATATCCAAAAGACCAGCATGGATACAGGGCGAACGATGCTCGAATCTGCACAGATGATACTGATGTTAAACAGTGAATAGTTGTTTACGCCGGGATGAATTTGGTGTATTGTATTATAGTTGTGTTTAAGTAAATTTCAAGAGGTTTGATATGACTAACGAAATGATAATTGTTCTTGATTTTGGCGGACAGTATAACCAGCTTATCGCCAGAAGAGTAAGAGAATGTAACGTGTATGCGGAGGTTTGCCCTTACACACTTTCTCTTGATGAAATTAAAGCCAAGAATCCGAAGGGTATTATTTTTACCGGCGGACCAAACAGCGTATATGATGAGACATCCCCTCATTATGATAAAGCGATTTTTGAACTTGGCGTGCCGATTCTTGGAATCTGCTACGGTTCACAGCTTATGGCTTACACACTTGGCGGAGAGGTTAAGACAGCCCCTGTAAGTGAGTACGGCAAAACAGATATTGAGATTAACACATCCAGTAAGCTTTTCCATGGAATAGACGGCAATACCGTTGTATGGATGAGCCATACCGATTATATAGCTGAAGTTCCTTCGGGATTCAGCATTACAGGTCATTCTTCCGTTTGCCCCGTGGCAGCTATGGAAGATGCTTCAAGAAATTTATACGCCACACAGTTCCATCCTGAGGTAATGCATACCGTTGACGGTAAAAAGATGATTTCAAACTTTGTGTATACCATCTGTGGCTGCAAGGGTGACTGGAGAATGGATTCCTTTGTCGAGAGCAAGATTAAGGAAATCCGCGAAAAGGTTGGAGACAGAAAGGCCCTTTGTGCATTATCAGGCGGCGTTGATTCATCAGTTGCTGCAGTACTTATGTCAAAGGCCATCGGAAAGAACCTTACCTGCGTATTTGTAGATCACGGTCTTCTTCGTAAGAATGAGGGTGATGAGGTTGAAGCAGTATTCGGCCCTAACGGAAACTATGAATTAAACTTCATAAGGGTTAACGCACAGCAGAGATTCTATGACAAGCTTGCAGGCGTTACAGAACCTGAGAAGAAGAGAAAGATTATCGGCGAGGAATTCATCCGTGTATTTGAGGAAGAGGCGAAGAAGATCGGAGCCGTTGACTTCCTTGTACAGGGTACGATTTATCCCGATGTTATAGAGTCAGGACTTGGCAAATCAGCAGTTATCAAGTCCCACCACAACGTAGGCGGACTTCCCGATTGCGTTGATTTTAAAGAGATTATCGAGCCTTTAAGGCTTTTATTTAAGGACGAGGTTCGCCGCGCCGGACTTGAACTTGGCATTCCTGAATATCTTGTATTCAGACAGCCTTTCCCGGGCCCCGGACTTGGAGTCAGAATCGTCGGCGAAGTTACCGCCGAGAAAGTACGTATCGTACAGGATGCCGACTATATCTACCGTGAGGAGATTGAAAAGGCGGGAATCGCAAAAGGTATCGGCCAGTATTTTGCAGCTCTTACCAATATGCGCTCCGTGGGTGTCATGGGCGACTTCAGAACTTATGACTATGCCGTAGCTTTAAGAGCAGTAAATACTTCCGACTTCATGACGGCGGATTGCACCGAGATTCCTTTCGAGGTACTCCAGAAGTGCATGAACAGAATAATCAATGAGGTTAAGGGCGTCAACAGAGTACTCTATGATCTGACGAGTAAGCCGCCCGGAACGATAGAGCTCGAATAGACCTGCCACAAGACTACATAGCCCGCAAACCCTTGTGTTTACAAGGGTTTGCGGGCTTTTCGTATTTTAGTGATACGAAAATGATGAATCGTTCCAAGTGGTTTGCATGTTGTAAAATGAGTAATTTCATTTCTGTTATATTTGTTTTCTGGTGCACTATTTATAAAAGCAAAGGAGAAACAGATTATGGCAGCATATTACAATCAGAAAACAAAGAAATGGGATGCAAATTTTTCTTACAGGGATTTTGAGAATAATTCAAAAAAGAAAATGAAGCGTGGGTTCGAAACCAAAGAAGATGCATTGGCGTGGGAACAGTCTTATAAGGAGCTTTGTAAAAAGGATATGTCCAAATC
>JAGACI010000136.1 GCA_017614185.1 Lachnospiraceae bacterium
AAAACTTAAGTTCTTTAGGCTTGATTCCGTAACAGGTATCAAGTTTTAAAAGAAGAACCACTATCATAACGGTAGCTACGGTCTGGGATATGGTTGTAGCCCACGCAACACCTGCAACGTCCCACTTAAGTTCTATTACAAAGAACATGTTAAGAATTACGTTTATAACGCCGGAAAAAGTAAGGTAATAAAGAGGTCTTCTTGTGTCACCGATTGCACGAAGAACTGACGCACAGTAAGTAAAAATAAGCTGTGCGGGCATACCCACGAAATAAATCTGCATGTACAAGACTGCCTGATCAAGCACATCGTAGGGTGTATTCATCATTTGAAGCAAGGGACGTGAGAAGAAAAAACCCACGAAAATCAAAAGAATACCACCAAAGAAAGCGGTATATAACGATGTTGAAACAGTTTCCTTTACATCCTTTTCGCTGTTACAACCATAATATCTTGCCACCAGCACATTGGTTCCGGTGGCAAGACCCATGAACAGATTTAAGAGTAAGCAGACCAAAGAGCCTGTTGCTCCTACTGCAGCCAATGCAGTATTGCCGGCAAATCTTCCGACAACAACTATGTCAGCTGCGTTAAACAGAAGCTGAAGTATACCCTGTAGCAAAACCGGGATTGAAAATACAATCAGTTTTGAAAGGAGCGGACCGTTAACCATGTCAATTTCGTACTTAGCGGTCTTTTTGTCTTTTACTTCAGCCATAAATTTGCCTTCCCTATTTTTGATTTACGTAATTTACAAGGCCCTCTGCCTTTATAATACGCTGCATGAATTCGGGGAAAGGCTGTCCTTTAAAGGATTGATTTGTGGTAAGATCTCTAATCTCACCTGTATCGAAGTTAACACTCACTTTATCGCCTGCCTTGATTGCTTCGGCGGCCTCGGGACATTCCACAATCGGAAGTCCGATATTGATTGAGTTTCGATAGAAAATCCTTGCAAAGGTCGGTGCGATTACACAGCTGACACCCGATGCTTTGATTGCAATCGGAGCATGCTCTCTTGATGAACCGCATCCAAAGTTCTTGCCGGCAACTATGATGTCACCCTTTTGTACCTTTTTGACAAAATCCTTGTCAATATCTTCCATAGCGTGGGTGGCGAGCTCGGCAGGATCTGATGAATTAAGATATCTTGCAGGAATTATAACGTCGGTATCAACGTTGTCTCCATACTTAAAAACGTTACCTAATGCTTCCATCTTCCATCCCCCTTATTCAGTTGTCAATTTATCGGGACTGGTAATATATCCCGTAAGTGCGCTGGCTGCAGCCACATAAGGACTTGCCAGATAAATTTCAGAATCAACGTGGCCCATTCTGCCGACAAAGTTACGGTTAGTAGTTGAAACGCATCTTTCACCTGCTGCAAGGATACCCATATATCCGCCAAGGCAGGGTCCGCATGTCGGTGTGCTTACAACACAGCCTGCACTTATAAAGGTTTCAACAAGACCTTCCTTTATTGCGTCCATATAGATTTTCTGCGTAGCAGGAATAACGATTACTCTTAAGCCCTTCTTAATGTGCTTTCCTTTAAGAACGCTTGCGGCAGCTCTCAAGTCATCAATTCTTCCGTTTGTACATGAACCGATAACAACCTGATCAATATTTACAGGCTCTTTAATCTCATCAACAGTCTTGGTATTCTCGGGCAAATGAGGGAATGCAACAGTAGGTCTTAAGCTTGATAAATCAATCTCAATAACCTCATCATATTCCGCGTCATCATCAGCCTCATATACCTTATAAGGTCTGGTTGAATGCTCTTTTAAATACTCTTTGGTAAGATCATCTACCGGGAAAATACCATTCTTTCCGCCGGCTTCAATTGCCATGTTTGCAATGGTGAATCTGTCATCCATTGAAAGAGCTTTAACTCCTTCTCCGACAAATTCCATAGATTTATATAAAGCTCCGTCGACACCGATTTTGCCGATAATATGTAAAATTACATCCTTACCGGATACGTACTTGGGCAAGCTTCCCTTAAGATCGAATTTGATGGCGGAAGGAACTTTAAACCAGGCTTTACCTGTAGCCATACCGGCAGCCATATCTGTACTTCCGACACCGGTCGAAAACGCTCCGAGTGCGCCATAAGTACATGTATGTGAATCCGCACCGATAATAACATCGCCCGCAACCGTTAAACCTTTTTCAGGTAAAAGAGCATGCTCGATACCCATTTCACCTACTTCAAAGTAGTTGGTAATATCATGCTTATGTGCAAAATCTCTTACACATTTGCAATGCTCTGCGGATTTAATATCTTTGTTAGGAACAAAATGGTCGGGAACAAGGGCAATCTTATCCTTGTCAAAAACACCCGTAGTCTTCATCTTGTCCATTTCTTTAATTGCAACGGGGCTTGTAATATCATTGCCGAGAACCAGATCCAAATCAGCTTCAATAAGCTGACCTGCCACGACCTGTTCCAATCCCGCGTGGGCGGCAAGAATCTTTTGTGTCATAGTCATTCCCATAACATAAACTCCTTATCCCACGCCTGAAATAAAAATACAAAAATTCAAGTTTTGAAATATTTTTTCATTCCAAGCGAATTATATCATTAAAAAATTTTAAAATCAATATCCCATAAAGTTAAATATTTTAAATAAGAGGTTGTACTTTTACGGTACAACCTCTTAGCCAAACATCTTAGTTGTTGATGAGCTTGTCTTCGCCGTTCCAGCTGTAAAGCTTTCTGATCTCTTCGCCGATTACCTCTGAAGGATGCTCGCTTGCAAGCTTTCTCATAGCCTTGAAGTGAACCTGTCCGCCTGCATCGCTCATATCAAGAAGGAATTCTTTAGCGAATGTACCATCCTGAATGTCGGAAAGGATCTTCTTCATGGTCTTCTTTGTTTCATCTGTGATAATCTTGGGTCCTGTGATGTAGTCACCGTACTCAGCTGTATTTGAAATTGAATAACGCATTCCTGCGAAACCACTCTGGTAGATTAAGTCAACAATAAGCTTCATCTCGTGGATACACTCAAAGTAAGCATTTCTGGGATCGTAACCTGCCTCAACAAGTGTCTCGAAACCAGCCTGCATAAGAGCACAAACACCACCGCAAAGAACTGCCTGCTCACCAAAGAGGTCTGTCTCTGTCTCTGTTCTGAATGTTGTCTCAAGTACACCTGCTCTAGCGCCGCCGATTGCAAGTGCATAAGCAAGGGCCTTATCAAGAGCCTTTCCTGTTGCATCCTGATGTACAGCTACCAAACAAGGAACACCCTTGCCAGCCTGGTACTCACTTCTTACAGTATGTCCGGGTCCCTTGGGAGCAATCATGGTAACATCAACATCCTTGGGAGGATTGATAAGTCCGAAATGAATGTTAAATCCATGAGCGAACATAAGCATATCGCCGGCCTTAAGGTTAGGCTCGATATCTTTCTTGTATAATGCAGCCTGCTTCTCATCATTGATAAGAATCATGATAACGTCAGCCTTCTTAGCTGCCTCTGCTGCTGTGTAAACTTCAAAGCCCTGCTTAACAGCCTTATCCCATGACTTGGAACCTTCATAAAGACCAATGATAACATTGCATCCTGATTCCTTTGCATTTAAAGCATGGGCATGGCCCTGGCTTCCGTATCCGATTACCGCAATAGTTTTGCCTTCAAGCATTGAAAGGTTGCAGTCTTCCTGATAATAAATCTTTGCCATTTTAAAACTCCTCCGTATAATAATTTATTTCTCAATAAGTGTTTACTTAAATGGTTTCTTTAGTCCAAATATGTTACGTTTTCAATTCCTCTTCCAAGACCTGCAATACCGGTTCTGGCAAGTTCAAGAACCTCATGGCCTTCAAGCAAAGTAAGGAAGGTGTCAATCTTCTCGGATGAACCGGTCATTTCAATAATAACGCTCTCCTGTCCGACATCTTTGATATCTGCCTTGAATACCTCAGAAAGTGAAATAATATTCTGTCTGTTGGTAATATTCGCTCTTACCTTAATTAAAGCAAGTTCGCTGAAAACCGAGCTTTCAGGTTTAAGCTCTTTAACATCTCTGACATCAACAAGCTTTTCAACCTGCTTTCTTATCTGAATAAGAACATCATCTTCTCCGCTTGTAACGATTGTAATTCTCGTATACTTGGGATCTGCAGTCTCACCTGCGGTGATACTTTCAATGTTGTAACCTCTTCTGGTAAAAAGGCCTGAAATACGGCTCAATACACCGGGAGTG
>JAGACI010000137.1 GCA_017614185.1 Lachnospiraceae bacterium
CTTATATTTGGAATTCTTCTAGGCGGATTATTACAAAGCCTTCTTGGCAAAGCATATGAGAATTATAAAGACAAAACGGCTGTTAGAATCGCAGACCTTGTGATTCAGATGGCCATACTTGTGTGCAGTATAACAATGTTAATGAGTGGGACATATAATCCCTTCATCTATTTTCAGTTTTAGGGGAGGGAGGAGACATGAAGAAAAGCTTTTATGTAATTACAATAGCAATCTTTCTTGCAATCCTTGTTGTTCCCTCTCTGATTTGGGAAATCAAGCTTAAGACGGGAAGCAGGATTTTTGAGACAGAACTTGGCGAGAACAGGCAGCTTGCACTCTGGCCCGATTATTACTCGGAAAGCTATATTTCTGAAGTTGAAACATATTATAATGACCACGCACCGTTCCGTTCGGTATTAATATATGCATACAGTGTCTGTGACAGTTCACTTGAGGGATTTTACAGAAAGAGAGTTCAGCCTTTAATGGTTAAACTATCCGGTAAATCAGGTGATGGAAGCTATGGTAACCTTGCAGAGATGTATAATGCCGAGACAGCAGAAGATGTTGAAGAAGAGATTACGGAAGAAATTTCTGATGAGCCCGTGGAAGAAGCAGTGGAAGAAGTCGAGGAAGATCCTTGTGCTCACGGTCATGACTTTGAAGCAATAGAGGTTGTAGAGCCCGATTATCAAAACTATGGCTACACTGTTTACAGATGCCGTAACTGTGGATTTACCGTTCGCAGGGACTTTACCGAGAAGCTTGTTGATGACACGTATCTTCCTGAAAATATAGCAAACGGACAGGTTATCATCGGACGTAACGACTGGTTATTCTTCATAGGCAACGACAGCTTAAGCTACTATAAGGGAACCAACGTTATGGATGAGGCGGCTGAAGCTGAGAAACTTGCTTCGTTACAGGAGATTAAGAATATCTGTGATGAGCTTGGCAAGACTGTTGTATTTGCCATCTGGCCTAACAAAGAGCAGGTTTATCCTGAGTACATGCCGACATACAAGATTGAAAATGTTGTAAAGAGAGAGCAGGCGTTTAAGATTTACGTGGATAGCCACTCCGATGTCAACTTTATCTATCCGATAGATGAATTAACCAGAGGAAAACTCTTCAGAGATACATACTATCCATATGATACCCACTGGAATTATTGGGGAGCTTATCTTGCAACGATGGCTTTGTATAAGTCTATGGGATTCCCTTATTCGGGTGAAGAAGACTGGGAAGTAACAAAGATTGAGAATGTTGCGAGAGGCCTTGTGGCGACAGGACTGCTGGATCCGGCTGGGTTTACCGATGACTGTGATTACTTTGTTAATTACAGACCCGGTGTGGGACTTACATATTCTGATGGAGTCAAGGGGCTTATGAGTGGATATACACCTGTATACAGAGCTCAGTCCGCAAGCCCGATATTTGATGAAGAGATAGCGATAATCGGAGATTCGTTCAGAATATCGATGCTTGATTATATGGAAAAGGATTTCAGATTCATCACTGCGGTTCAAAGAGATAACATAAATGAAGCTGCGGATGATATCAGGGATTCGGATATAATTGTTGTATCTGCCGTAGAAAGATTTGATCCAGATTTTTACAGGTCGCTTTCAAAACTTAAAGCAATACTTAAGCCGGAGGCGGCACCTGCCCCTGAGGCAAATGAAGAAGTTATTCCTGAGGTGGCCCCCGAACAAAATACAGAAGTCAATCCCGAAGGATAAAAAAAGACGACAGTCAAATTTCTTGGCTGTCGTCTTATTATTTTATCTGATAATAATTGCGTCTCTTTCTGCGCCTACTGAAACGTATGTAACAGGGCAGTTAACTTCCTTCTCGATGAAGGTGATGTAATCTTTTGCTTCCTTGGGAAGGTCATCCCACTTTGTAATCTTTGAGATGTCACATTTCCATCCGTCGAAGTACTTGATAACGGGCTTGGCATCGTCAAGCGCTGCAGGGAAGGGGAAGTCATCGGTTTCTTTGCCGTTTACTTCGTACTTAACACATACCGGAATCTTATCCATGTAGCTTAATACATCGAGCTTTGTGATTGCGATTCCTGTTGCAGCCTGAACTTCGATTCCGTATCTTGTAGCTACGATATCGAGAGCACCGACTCTTCTGGGACGGCCTGTCTTTGCACCGTACTCAGCACCTTCTTCTCTGAGCTTATCTGCTTCGGGTCCAAACATTTCCGAAACGAAAGGTCCTTCACCGACACATGTTGAGTAAGCTTTAACAACACCTAAAACCTCATCAATCTTAACTCCGGGGAAACCGGAACCGATGGGAGCGTAGCCTGCTGTCGTGTTTGAAGAAGTTGTATAAGGATGAATACCATAGTCCAAATCTCTGAGTGAACCAAGCTGTGCTTCGAAGAGAATCTTCTTGCCTGCCTTGGAAGCATTCTTAAGATATGAACCTGTATCACATACAAAAGGTTTAATCTTCTCGCAGTAGTCATTAACCCACTGATCAAGCATTTCCTCTGTATAAGGTTTAGCACCGTAAACCTTGGTAAGAATGAGGTTCTTCCATTCTGCAAGGTCTTTGATGTGCTCTTTTAATCTTTCGGGATAGAAGAGCTCGCCTGCAAGAATTGTTTTCTTCTGATATTTATCAGAGTAGAAGGGTGCGATACCCTGCTTGGTAGAACCAAACTTCTTGTCTTTAAGACGCATCTCCTCGAGTTCGTCCAAATCTCTGTGCCAGGGCATAAGAAGTGAAGCTCTGTCGCTGATTTTAAGATTCTCGGGAGTGATTTTAACTCCTTTTTCCTCAACCTGTCCAATCTCTGTTAAGAGGTTCTGAGGATCGAGAGCAACTCCGTTTCCGAGAATATTAACGACTCCGTCTCTCAATATTCCGGAAGGAAGGAGGTGAAGAGCGAATTTGCCTTTGTCGTTGATTACGGTGTGTCCCGCATTGCCGCCGCCCTGATATCTTACAACGATATCAAAACTCTCGGTCAGCAAATCAACCATTCGGCCTTTTCCTTCATCGCCCCAGTTGATGCCTACTACTGCGCAATTATTCATATTTTAGCCTCCGATTAGGTTTTTCCTGTTAAATAATATCTCATAACCCCTTTTAATTCAAGCCCAATATAAAGTGTTAGAAAATCAAAATGGAAACTAAAAAATGTCGGAAAAATATTGATGTTTTAAGGTTAATGTTATAAAATTATATCACCTGTAAATTCGCAAAATAAATATGGAGGATGGAGAATGGAAGACAACAATCTGCACAAAAATCTATTGAACAAATCCCGCAGGCTTCTGTTTTGGGGACATGTTGTAACCACTGTTTTCATTGTGATCGGACTGATTTCACAGGCAGCTGTAAGTGGATTGCCGGTTTACTACAGTGTAATTCCTTTGTTTGCCGCAATTCTTCTTTTGCTTTGTGCTATTGGCGTATATGTCAAGTTCAAGGGAACCTATACTTATCCCAGATTTGTAATATACGGATTCCTTGTTGTTTATGCTCTGATGCTGTTTTTCTCGGAGAAAAATACAACCTATCCTTATATTATTCCGTTGCTTGTCGGCATAGTTATTACTCTTGATATACAGACTGTAAAGATAACAACTTTTTCTTTCCTTATCATTAATATAATTAAGGTTGTAATGATGCTTGCTTCCAATCCGATGGAGGAAGTAATCGAGTATGTAATGATTACACTTATCGTATGTATCCTTACAACAGTTTGTCTGGTAAGAGGCGTTATTATCCTTAGTGCATTCGTTACGGAATCGGTTGAGAATGCTACGGAAGGCTTCAGGAAGAATGAAGAAGTTACTAAGAAGATAAGAGAGGTTGCCGGAAGTGTTAAAGGAAAGATGGGAACAGTTGATGATTCCATCGCTAAGATTCTTGAAGCAACCGATAAGATGAATGCATCCTTAAGAGGCATTTCAAACGGTATCTCCGATAATGCAAGTGCCATTATGGAGCAGACAGAGCAGACCAACTCCATCGCCCGGATTATAGATGATACAAATGAAAAGACAAGAAGCATTATAGAGGTAACCAACAGCGCTAATACAAGCGTCACAGCAGGAACAAGAGCTATGGATGATCTTGGCAAACAGGTTGTTTCAGCTATGGAATCCGGACAGCTTATGAAGACCTCCGCAGAGAACCTTAAAGAGCGTTCCGAATCAGTACGTGAAATCACCAACATGATTCTCAATATATCGGCCCAGACAAACCTGCTTGCACTCAATGCTTCAATTGAGGCTGCAAGAGCCGGTGAGGCCGGTAAGGGATTCGCGGTTGTTGCAGACGAGATAAGACAGCTTGCCGAGCAGACTAAATCGGCTACAGAGCAGATTACAGATATTCTTGATAAACTTGCAGTTGATGCAAACGATGTTGTGCTTAAGGTTGATGAGAGCGTTGCAATCTCCAACGCAGAGAAGGAGCTTGCGGATACGGCATCCGAACGCTTCAATGACATCAAGGAGAATGTTGAGAACCTTCTTGACGGAACCAATGATATGTCCAAACTCATGAAGAACCTTGTCGATGCCAACAAGCTCATTGTTGATTCGGTTACAACACTTTCTGCAGGAAGTGAAGAGATTGCGGCAAGTACAAACGAAGTATCCGTAAGCAGTGAGGACAATGTTCAAATGGTAAGAGAGTTCTCACAGATTATGGATGAGATCAGTTTAGCACTTGACCAACTTAACGCGTGAAAAAAGTGCTTGCAATTTTATTCGTGATAGTTTAATATTTAACAGGACAAAGGCGTCTTAGAGGATAGCGACAGCTATCCTTTTAGGCGTCTTATTTTTTTACTAATAACAATTATCGTTTATGGTATCAGGAGGAATCAAGAAATGTCTTATGTTGATGAGATTTACCAGAGAGTAGTTGACCAGAATCCCGCTCAGCCCGAGTTCCATCAGGCAGTAAAGGAAGTACTTGAGTCATTGAGAGTCGTTATCGAGGCTAACGAGGAAGAGTTCAAGAAGGATGCTCTTCTTGAGAGAATTACAACCCCCGAGCGTCAGATTCTCTTCAGAGTTCCCTGGGTTGATGACAAGGGTCAGGTTCAGGTTAACAACGGTTATCGTGTACAGTTCAATTCTGCTATTGGACCTTACAAGGGAGGACTTCGTCTTCACCCTTCAGTAAACCTTGGCATTATCAAGTTCCTTGGATTCGAGCAGATCTTCAAGAACTCACTCACAGGTCTTCCCATCGGCGGCGGCAAGGGTGGTTCTGACTTTGATCCCAAGGGCAAATCTGACAGAGAAGTAATGGCATTCTGCCAGAGCTTCATCACAGAGCTTTACAAATATATCGGCGCAGACACAGATGTACCTGCAGGTGACATCGGTACAGGCGCAAGAGAAATCGGTTACATGTATGGTCAGTACAAGAGACTTACAGGTCTTTATGAAGGAGTTCTTACAGGTAAGGGACTTTCATACGGCGGATCTCTTGCAAGAACAGAGGCAACAGGTTACGGTCTCTGCTATTTCACAGATGAGATGCTTAAGTGCAACGGCAAGTCTTTCGAAGGCAAGACAGTAGCAGTTTCCGGATCAGGTAACGTTGCTATCTAC
>JAGACI010000138.1 GCA_017614185.1 Lachnospiraceae bacterium
ATAAACCCAGATAAGACCTACGTAACTGTCATAAAGACCTATCTTTTGATAAATCATAAAAAGAGGTAAAACTACGAGGATTTCCGGAGCAAACTTGTATGAAAGAATCTGGAAAGCCAAGTCTTCCTTGCGGGGGAAGTTATATCTTGCAAGTGCGTATGCTGCGGGAACGCCAACGAGAATGGAAACAAGAACGGCGCCACCTGAAACTATAACACTGTCAAGGATGTATCTTCCGTAGTCGGAACGAAGCAAAACCTCCTGATAGTTTGCCAAAGTAGGGTTAAATACAAAGGTTGTAGTAAAAACTTCCGTATCGGATTTGAATGAGATAAGTACCATCCAAATCAAAGGAAAGAGTGCGAATATCGCATATATAATAAGTAAAAAGTTTTTAAGCACGTCCAGTGCTTTTTGTTTGCCTGTTTTCATCGCTCTCCTCCTTATTCCTCAAGACCCGACGCCTGTTTCTGCGCGGTTCTTTGTAACTTAACAATACGCTTTGCTGCGATGTTGATGATCAGCCAAAGCACGAGAATAAAGGGAATCGCTGCGCCAAATTTCTGGAATTTGAAGCCTTTTTGATAAGCTGTCAAAGAAAGCGACATGAGCGAATCTCCGGGACCTCCTTTGGTCAGTGCGAAGATGATTGCGTATTCCTGAAGTGCGGCCATAAATCTGAACAATAAGGCTATATACAAACTGGGTTTAAGCATGGGTAAGGTTAAGTTTGTGAAGGTGAACCATGCACTTCCGCCATCGATTAACGCTGACTCAAAAGGAGATTTGGGCAACGACTGAAGACCAGCCAGAACTAACAGGATGATGAATGCGGTGTTAATCCAGACATCGATTAAGATTACCGTAAGCATCGCTGTTCCCGGAGCTGCAGCCCAAGGGAAATTATAAACGCCAAATATATTCAAAAGCTTTTCGACAATACCTACCGAACTGTTGAGCATGAGCTGCCATACGATGGTTGCCGTAACAGGTGCAATCATCAAAGGGAATACCAACAGAACACGAAGTACTTTCGAGAGCCCATTATTCAAGTTATTAAGTAAAATTGCTACTCCAAGCCCTATAAGCATCTCAAGCGCCGTAGAAATGACGCCGTACATAAGTGAAACCTTTACTGCTTTCCAGAAAGAAGCATCTCCCAACATATTGACCCAGTTATCGATACCGATAAACTTGTGGGTCGGCAGTTTAAAAGAATAGTTTGTCAATGAAAACCATATAGCCATTGCAAAGGGAACCATGATTCCGATTGTAATGATCAGTGAAGGTGCAACAATCAGATAAGGCCTGACACGAGTCCCAAACGGCACTTTATTCAGATCTTTTTTCATATCTATACCTCATATATCATTTTTGAAAAAACCGGGAAGGGCAAAGTATTCACCCTCCCCGGGCTTTTCTTATTTATTTTTTAAAAAGATTACTCCACCTCTAGATCGGATACCAATTCATCCATTGTAACCTTTAACTGATCCATTGCTTCCTGAACGGATGAGTATTTGTCGGTTGTTACAAGATCCTGAAGTGTCTTAGCCCACTCGGTTGTGGTCTCTGTGAAGTAAGGCTGTGCTGTAAAGAAGATGCTTGCATTCTTTGAAATTGTTGAGAATGCTTCGTAGTAACCCTCTGCACCTGCTACAGACTCTTTGTAAGCATCAGAGTTAAGTACTGATGTACGAGGAGTATCTGTACAAGCCTTTTCAACACCTGACCAGAGCATGAACTCGGGGCTTGTGAAGTACTGCATGAAGTACCAAGCTGCTTCCTTCTTGGAAGAATCTGCGTTCATAGCCATTGACCAAACCCAAAGGTTAGACTTCATATCTGCTTCGGTCTTGCCTGCTGATTCGGGATAAGGAACCATACCGAATGCCATGTTGCCGGCTTCGTTGGATGATCCGGGTGTATTCTGTGTATATCCGCCTCTGTCTGCGTCCCACATCATAGCTGCTTTGCCTGCGCCAAGGTCAGCGCCGCACATTTCCCAACCGTATGTTGCCCACTGAGGAGCTGAACCGTTCTTTACAAGGTCTACCCAGTACTCGGTCATAGCTACTGCCTCAGGTGAGTTAACTTTACTTACAAGCTTGCCGTCTTCGATTTCGAAGTCCTTGCCGCCCCATGTTGAATACATGGACATGTATGCAGGGTGGATTGTTCCCCAGTCAGGAAGTCCACGAACTGCAAGGCCGTATGAACCACTGCCGTCAAATTCTTTTAAAGCTTTTGCTGCCTCAAGAAGCTCTTCTGCTGTCTTGGGAGGCTCGATTCCGTTCTCTTCAAGGATTCTCTTGTTGTATGTGAGAATGTTAACTTCCCAACCCATGGGAAGTGCCCACTGTGAACCTGAACCTACAGGATGTCCGGGAACAAGGTCCCACTTAAGAGCATCGATAACTGCAGGGATGAAATCATCATACTGCCATGCGGGATCTGTAAGATCTGTACCGATGAAGTTCTCAAGGGGCTCAAGATTGCCTGCTGTAGCATACTCCCATGACTGGTAAGCACCTGTCATGAATACGTCGATTGAACCTGAGTGGCTGCTAAGCTCAACGTTAAGTTTCTCGAAGTAGTTTCCTTCAGGCATTGATGAATAGTTAACCTTGATACCTGTCTTCTCTGTAAATTCCCCCAATTTTTCCTCAACAGCGTCAGCATAAGTATGCTCGGAAAAAAGAACTGTAATCTCTTCGCCGTCGAACTTCTTCCAATCGAACTCTCCGTTACCCTCTACTGTTGCGGGAGCTGATACAGAAGCTGCGTCGTCGTTTGTTGTAGCCTCGTTACTTGCGGGCGTAGATTCGGATGTGGGAGCGGTAGTACCGCCACAGCCGACAAGCATTCCTGCAGCCAAAGCTACTGTCATTATAAGCGCCATTAACTTTCTCATAGTCTCTCCTTCTCTCTAAAGATGAATTTGTCCTCTACTCTTCCATTGTACTACTCTTAAAACGTTAAAACTACTTTTAAATCGCCCTCGCGTCCTGTTGCGAGATCAAATCCTTTCTCCCACTCGTCAATAGGAAGAACACTTGTGATAACCCCGTCTGTCTTGAGGTTTCCGTTCATCATATTTTCGATTACAAAAGGATATGCATAAGGACTGAGGTGTGAGCCTCTGATATCAATCTCTTTTCTGTCGCCGATGATTGACCAGTCAACTGTTGTCTCTTTGCCAAATACTGAGAACTCAACGAATGTGCCGAGCTTTCTTATAATGGTGAGACCCTGTACTACGCTGGCGGGATTACCGGTTGCTTCTATATAGATATCGCATCCGTATCCATCGGTAAGAGCCTTGATTTCTTTGTCGATGTCACACTCGCCCGGATTAAATACCAGGTCTGCACCGAACTCTTTGGCTTTTTCAAGTCGATTGTCCTGCATATCAAGAACAATTAACTTTCTGGGATTCTTCATTCTTGCGTATGTGATCATACCAAGACCTAAAGGACCCGCTCCGGAGATTACCACTACATCTTCATTGGTAATACCAGCTCTGTCCACTGCGTGCTTTGAGCAGCCATAAGGCTCAATCAGTGCCGCTTTCTCCATGGGCATGTCTTTCGGAACTTTGGATATAACGGAAGTCTTACCGTATCTTACGTACTCCGCCATACCTCCGTTTGTGTAGGACATGAAGCCGTACATATCATGAGGCTGACACATCCAGTAATG
>JAGACI010000139.1 GCA_017614185.1 Lachnospiraceae bacterium
GCAATTGATGTATCTGTTTCGTTATAAGGAATAAGCATTGCCTGAAAAGCGTGGTACAAATCCGACTTGCCGGGCCATACCGTTCCCTTTAAATTGTTATTCTCATCAAGCTGATGAAACCACGATCCTAAGGTATGATCAAGAACGCTTTCATCAAGATATTCCATAAATTCGGAATAGTCTTTTGAGTATCGCTCATTACCGGTTAAACGGAAAAGTACAGAAGAAGTGTTGATTGCTTCCGCAAGTGTCCAATGCATCCTGTCGTGTACAACAGGCTTTCCGTTCCAGTCGGTGGTGTATACTATGCCTTTTGCGCCGTCAGCATTCCATGCATCATCTATTGCTCGTTCATAGAGTTTACACGCAAAGGAGAGATAGGGCTCCTTAGCACACCACTGTGTGATGAGTCTCGCCCACTCTATTCCGTGACCGGGAGTTGCTCCGTATGGCTTAAAGGGATCATCCGGTTTTTCTTTGTTTTTTTCAAGGTCTGGTTCCCATGAAGATGAAAAATGCTCCGGGATTCTGTAGTTATTGTCCTCTGCCCACTCCATTACGCGCTTAATTATTCTGCCCGCTCTTTCATGGTATTTATCCCCGATTTCCTTCCCTTTATATAAATCCGCTACCGCGAGAAATGCTTCCACGGTGTGCATGTTGGCATTTAATCCGCGATAATCATCAAGGACGGTAAACTTTGTATTCCAGGTATCTACGGCAAGTCCTTCCTCTTCATTCCAGAAAAACTTATCATAAGTATAAAGTGCGTCCTTTAACAGCTCTTCGCCGCCTTTTACACCTGCCAAAGAAGCGCTGGTTCCCGCAAGAATTACAAAAGCATGGGCATAACATTGCTTGCCCTCCACAATCTCTCCGTCTTTTGTAACTCCGGCATACCATCCGCCGTTAACTTTATCCTTTAACTCGCCGTTAAGTCCCGCTACAGCCTTGGCGGCAAGATCTTTTGCGTTTGTATCACCCATCATGGCCCCTATACTGTACACATGAGCCATTCGACAGGTTATCCAGGTCTCCCTGTTTCTGTCCTTCCAGGGCGTTCCGTCATCACCAAGGTAATAACTTCCGCCACCGTTAGAAGGAAAGCTCCTCCCGAAATCAAGAAGAGCTTTTGCATTTTTAGCCAGATATGTTTTGTTTTCTTCTGTGCCGTAAACAAACTTTTTATCCATGTATTCACCCATTCAATACTTTTGTAATTTCTTCCTTATAGGGAAGCGCCGGTATTCCTCCGTGTTTTCCGATGCAAAGAGCACCGGATACGGCTCCGTACTTTCCTGCCTTAAAAAGTTTTTCACCCGATAAATCGGATACCGATTTTACACCCTGCTCCAAAAGGCTTGAAAGGAATCCTCCCCAGTATGCATCTCCCGCTCCGGTGGTGTCGATTACCTCCGCTTTCATAGCCGGAATATCCGTCACAGTATCATTATAGTAAATACTTGCTCCGTCACCGCCCTTTGTAAGTACCAGGACGGCTACGGAGTATTTTTTCATAAAGTTAAAGATTTCTTTTTCTCCCCCGACAAAGGAAAGTTCTTCTTCAGAAATCTTGATTAAATCCGCAAGGGGATAAATCTTCTCGGATTCTCTCTTGCAGTCCTCAAAACTCCAGATTTTATCTCTGTAATTTATGTCGAAGCTTATAAGTTTCCCGTTTTCTTTTGCCTTCTTTAAAGCTTTCAAAACCGCACTTCTCTCGGGTTCTCCCGATTGACTTACGCTTCCCGCATGAACAAGGTCCCAATCAGAAAAGTCCACCTTGTCCACATCGCTTTCATTTAAAAGAAGGTCTGCACCAGGCTTCCTTGCAAAAGTAAATGAGCGGTCTCCCGTCTCATCAAGTGTGACAAACGCAAGGGTAGTTGTTGCCTCATCGGTAAGAGTGGGAACCAGCATCTCCACATCATCATTCTTAAGGGTGTTAACCAAAAGCTTTCCGAAGTCATCGTTTCCGAGTTTTCCGAGGAAACCGGCTTTGGCTCCGTTCCTTGAAGCACTTACCGCAACATTTGCAGGCGCACCTCCGGGATTGGCTGTATATGTATTTGCCATTCCCTTAACCGGTGTAAAATCTATAAGCATTTCTCCGACACAAAGTATTTTCATCTTTTCTCCAATCATCACCCTTCAGGGGATGGTTTTGTATCGTTTTCTTTAATATATTTACTCCACTTAATTATACCGTATGTGGTGTTGGTAAGATAGCCAAGTTTGTAAACCAGGAGAATCCACTGTCCGGAAATAATGTTGATTGCAGTCTCAACTGCGATATATAAGTACCAAGTCCACCAGGATTCGTTTGATCTGAAGAACATTAAGATACCGTCGATGATGCTCATGATACTTAAGCATGCATCCATGTACGCGATAACCTTAATCGTGGTGTCACTTGAATAGAATTCTGTATCAGGGCTGTATTTGGCCACAAGGTATCCGATAACGAGTGTCCAAACAATAGTAAGTGCAAAAATAAGAACTGTCTGCCAGGCTTTAAGCTTTCTTACAACAGTTTTCTGGCTGTCTTTCTTATCCTTAAATCTTCTCCACTGGAAGAATCCCAACGTATGTGCAGGAATCCAGTAGAACATTGCAACTGCCATAGAAGCAAATCTGGTTCTTAAGATAATCATTGTGACTATCTCGATAACCTCAACTATGTTGTAAATGAGGAAACCCCATTTGTTCTGTTTTGA
This sequence comes from Lachnospiraceae bacterium, assembly GCA_017614185.1. The sequence goes on from JAGACI010000139.1 coordinate 2,718, forward strand.
AAATAAAAGCTCACATAATAAGCCGATAAGTACGTCAAAAACATAAAGAATGGTGATAACGAGTCCGCTTACACCGTTTGTGTCATCTTCGGGAAAAAGGATCGCAAGAACCACAGTCAATACAACCATGGAAAGCATCCAGAGTTTCTCGTACGTTGTGAAATAGCCTTTAAGCCATTCCCATAAATTCTTCCTTCTCTTGGGTTCAATACTTACTTCTGTATTCATTATATTAATTCTCTCTTTCTTCTTTCATTTTGGTGAGTGCAGCCATAACCGAAAGCTTACCTGTTTCATAGGTTAAGCTTCCCTGCTGGAAAACTGTGTACGGAGCCACAACAGGTCCGTCACAGGTTAATTCAATAGTAGATCCCTGTGCAAATGTTCCGGCGGACATAATCTCGTCATGAGGATATCCGGGCATTTCGCAGGGAACAGATGCATAGTTTGAGTCTACAGGTGAAAATGACTGAAGCGACTGACAGTAGTGGATTAAATCCTCTTCATTTTCAAAGTCGAAGGTCTGAATGATATCGCTTCTGTATTCGTTGTAGCGCGGTACAACCTTGGGAAGTCCCATTTTCTCAACAAGGTAACTTGTCAGAATTGCTGTTTTAACCGCGTTTGCAACTGTTCTCGGCGCCATAAAGATTCCTTTGAGGAACTTAATATTCTGATTGTAATTGGCTCCAAGATATTTTCCCATGCCGGGGGAAGTAAGCCTGTCGGCTACCTGATCTATCAAATCGGCTCTTCCCGCAACATAACCTCCGGAGGTGGCTATTCCTCCGCCCATGTTATGCATGAGAGAACCGGCCATGATATCAACACCAACTTCTGTGGGTTCCTTTTTCTCAACGAGCTCACCATAGCAGTTATCGCACATGATGATTACATTTTCATCAATGCTCTTAATCAGCTTGCAAACCTTCTCAATCTTTTCAATGCTGAGACCTCTTCTGTGAGAATAGCCGCATGAACGCTGAATCTCTACAAGGTTTACGCCGCCCTTTTCGATGCGGGCTTTTATGGCATCATAGTCAAAATCATCGCCTGTTAAATCTATCTGCTCGTAACTAACACCGTTTCTTGTAAGTGAAAGAGGGCTTTCTCCTCTGATTCCCATAATCTCCTGCAAAGGGTCATAAGGGGTTCCCGCAATACAAATCATTGTGTCTCCGGGGTGAAGAAGTCCCGATAAAGTCAGGTAGATTGCATTGGTTCCGGACATAATCTGCGCTCTTACAAGTGCATCCTCAGCACCGAGAATCTGCGCAAAAACTTTCTCAATCTTATCCCTTGCCTCATCAAAGAAAGCATATCCGTTTATCTCTGTAAAGTCCTGATAAGAAACTCCGTTTTCAAGGAAAGCATTTAAAACCTTCTCGGAATTGAAAAGGGCAACCTCATCAACTGCATCAAAGTATGGCTTGCATTCCTTCTCAGCCTCAATGCCGAGTTTCTTTATTTCATCATTAATATATATTCTGCTCATTTTTTCTCCTCTTTAAGTCCTTTAACGGTATAACATAATAATCGCCCTCTAGCAAGCAGAGGGCGATTGTGTATCAAATAAAGTGCATTATTTTACGGATACTTTTCCGGAAAGAACGTTTCTGTAATCTTCAAGATTCTTCTTAAGGAGTTTGGGAATGTCCAGTTCATATGGGCATTTCTTTATGCATGCACCACAGTTTACACATTCCTCGATTTTATCCATCTCCTTTTGCCACGTTTCGCTAAGCCAGGATTCGCTGGGTGCCCGACGTAACATAAGAGACATCCTGTTACAGTTGTTAATGGCAATTCCTACAGTACAAGGCATACAGTATCCGCAGCCTCTGCAAAACTCGCCCTTAAGCTCGTTCCTTTCGCCCTCTATGAATGCTTTTATCTCATCATCCATGTCGGGAATGTCGTTCATGTAGGCAAGCCACTCTTCAAGTTCTCCCATTTTCTGGATTCCCCATATGGGGATAAGTCCGTCAAACTGCATAGCAAAAGCCATCGCAGCTTTGGAATTTGTAATGAGACCTCCTGCAAGGCCCTTCATACAAATAAATCCGACATTGTTGCGATTACATTTCTTTACCAGTTCAACTTCCCTGTCTTCGGCAAGGTAACTGAACGGATACTGAACCGTCTCATAAAGACCGGAATCGGCCAGTTCTTCCGCAATTCCAATCTTGTGTGCAGTTCCGCCTATATGACGAATCATGCCCTTTGCTTTTGCTTCAAGCATGCACTCGTACATGCCTGTCCCGTCACCGGGCTTCCAGGCCTGATTCATAAGATGGAACTGATAAACATCTATATAGTCTGTCTTAAGATTCTTTAAGGATGTGTTCAGATCTTTCCAAAAATCCTCGGGAGTTTTGGCGTGAGTCTTGGTTGTGATAATTACACTTTCCCTGTCAAGCCAGCCATCGCCAAACGCTGCTCCAAGCTTAACTTCGCTGTCCGAATATGCTCTGGCGGTATCAAAAAATCGCATACCGCCTTCGTATGCTCTTCGAAGAATCTTTACAGCTTCATCAAGTGAAACTCTCTGAATTGGCAAGGCGCCGAACCCATTCTGGGGAACGGTTATATTTGTGCGACCAAGAGTCACATTCTTCATAGTCTTCTCCTATTTTGATGCTTTTCTTATTATAGAAATCGGAATAACCGAAAGCGCTGCTACAATAGCTGCTGCCATGAATAAGGTATATGGAGGAACAAAGTCGCTTCCGTTGATACCCATTGCATCAAGTCCCAGAATAAGTGAAATGATAGGACCTATAATCATGGGAATCAAAACAGTAAAGCACATCCTCACGCCCTGGAATCTTCCTTCGCTTCCTTCGGGAATGTAATCCTGGAAGTTTGCGTTGAAAGCGCCGATTAATGACAGTATACCACCCATCATAACAATTCCGCCAATAAATAATGTTGCGGTTCTTGCACCGCCATCCAAAAACTGAAGGCTGAAGAATGACAAAATACCAACAACCGTCATGATAAGCAAAGGATAGTAGAATCCCTTTCTTCCATGCTTGTCAAACATGAATCCGAATACTCCCGTTACAATCGCGCTTCCGACAATGATTACCGCCATGGGAATCACGAATCCGTCGCCAAGTCCGAGTGTAACAATAAGGAAGTTAATTAAATATGAGAAAAATGTCTGTTGTGCGATACCGATAAGGCAGGCTGCAAGAAGTGTAATATATAAAAGCTTGTTTGCCTTAATTGTTTCGCTTCTGAATCCATAAAATGTATCTTTAAGTGTACTCTCGCTTCCAAGTGCTTTAACATCGGGCGCATCCTTTAAGGTAAAGAGTGCCAGAATACCTGAAACAAGAGGAATCATACCGATTATTATAAAGAAGGGAGCATTGCTCTCGTTTGCGGAATTATAGAATCCGCCAAGTCCCACAAAAACGATAACAACTGCGATAACAGGAAGAATGGAAAGAATTCCGTTAAGTTTTCCTCTGTTTGTATCATCGGTGTTATCTGCGACCCACGCATTGAATGCCGCATCATTTGATGTGGATCCCGCAAATGTCATAATGCAGTCAAAAAGAACAATCAAAACTGCCACCAGCATAAGTGAACCCGCCTCTGCCTTCATGGGAAGAAGTGCAAAGAGCATAATGGTCACACCCCAGAAGATATAACCGAAAGCGATGAAAGGTTTTCTTTTTCCAACCTTGTCAGACCAGGCACCGGCAAAAATCGTAGTTACTGTCGCCGCAAGTGCCGATAAGATAACCATCCATGTTGTAACCCAGTAGGACATGTCGCTTCGACCCGAGTTTGCGAAGACATCCTGTGCGAATGTTGCGAAGTACATGTTCTCAACAATCCATGCAATCTGTCCTATGAGACCGAAGAATATGGCTGCAAACCATACTTTTCCGCCAAGCGGTGTAGCTTTCTTTTGATTTTCCATTTGTTGTAACCTCCCAGATTTAAGCTATTCTTGTATTCTTAGCTTTTTTGACAAAGAAAGCATCAAGGCTTTATCAACCTTACATACCGCTCTGTCATATGTGTAAAAGCCATTGGTCTCATCCTCGACATCGGAAAGCTGGGTAAAAATGTTACCGCAAAGACCCTTTTCGATGTATGGAACAACCTCTGTCTCATACAGCGTAATTATATCATCTGACATCTCTTCCATGGATTCGTAATTCTTATATCCATAGTTGTCATTCTTATTAAAGTAGTGGTCCTTAACCCTCACGGAATATCCGCCCATCTCGCTTACAACAATAGGTTTGTCCGATTCAACAGGTTTGATTGGCTTAAAGTAACAGTGAATACTTTCAACATCACTCTTACTTTGCTTAAACCATCCGGATGTGGAGTCGACTATCCTTGTATCATCCCATGTCTTAAACAGGTCGAATACATTATCTGAATCAAACTGTCCCCAGCCTTCATTAAAGATTGTGTAATAGCAGATGCA
>JAGACI010000019.1 GCA_017614185.1 Lachnospiraceae bacterium
ACTTCAACAGGAATTCCTGCATTGACAGCTGCCTGTCTTGCGGGGTTCTGTCCAAGACCTGCCTGGATAACACATCCCATGTAAACTTCATCAACCTGTTCAGGCTTAATGCCTGCTCTCTTCATTGCCTCTTTTACAACAATAGTTCCAAGATCGGGAGCAGGGATACCACTTAAGGTTCCTCCCATTGTTCCGATTGCTGTACGGCAGGCTCCTGCCAATACTACTTTTCTTCCCATTTTACTGGTTCCTCCTGATAATTATTTTTTCTTCTTTTTGTCTTTGTCTTTAAGGCTTTTTTGTACAAGTTTCTCAGCCTCGGATAAGCTTATTTTCTTATCTCCTGCAATCCATGCAAGGTCTTCGTATTCAAACTTGTATCTGCTTACGCCGAATCCGTCCGAAACCTTCATTCTGACCTCGCCCATAGGGGTCTCGACGACTTCGGTTCTTCTCTCCAAAGTATAGCGCTTGCAGATGTTCTCTCTTATGCCAAGTGTTGATGTGAACTTGAATATACCCTTGATAAGAGTCTTTCTGTCTGCGTTATTGCAAAGAACGTGAAGTTCTACTCCGGGACGGTTCTTTTTCATGTTGATTGCAATCGTATAAACATCGAGCGCTCCCATCGAAAGCAGATTGCCGGTTGCAAATCCGACCTCTTCTCCGGTCATATCATCGATTGTACATACGAGTTCGACAACTGAACCATCGTCGATAACAACTTCATCATTTAAGGCTGCTACGGGGTCCATTTTGCCCCTCTTCGACTGATTGCCTTCATACGCATCGCCAAATACCATTCTGACGCAGTTGGCTCTGTCAAAGTCCTTCTTGCCCATTCCGTATCCGATAGACTGGGTAAGCATTACAGGCATTTCGGCAAATTCATCAACAAAGTGCTTTAATATCGCGGCTCCTGTGGGTGTGCACAGTTCGCCCTTTATCTCGCCCCCATAAGTCGGAACGCCTTTTAATATATTTGCGGTTGCAGGTGCGGGAACCGGTAAGATTCCGTGCGCGCACTTAACCTGACCTGAACCGACATGGATAGGAGAAGCTACTATCCTGTCCGGTTTAAGCTCTTTTAGCATGTAGCAAAAAGCAGTGATGTCGGCAATTGCGTCGAGTGCTCCAACTTCATGGAAATGGATTAAATCAACAGCTTCGCCATGCACCTTGCTCTCAGCCTGTGCGATAAGTTTATAAATGGCTATAGCCTCATTTTTGACATCAGGATCGGTCTTCAAAGAATTGATAATAGTCTCTATTCTTTTAAGCGTTCTTCCGTGATGGTGTTCGTGCTCATGATGGTGGTCATGTTCATGATGGTCATGGGCATGGTGATCATGCTCTGCGCTAAGTGCCTCATCAGAGCCTGCGCTCTCGGCCTTTTCCTCTTCGTCATAAACCTTTACAACAAATTCCGTTCCGGTAATGCCGCACTTAACCGAACTTTTTCTCTTAAAAATAACTCCCGGGATTCCAAGTGCATTCAATTCTTTAATTGTTGCATTGGCATCAGGCAAAAGCTCCAGTAAAGCTCCCGAAAGCATGTCGCCTGCGGCACCCATACCGCAATCAATATACAGTGTCTTCATACCCCTTTTTATACTCCTTAAGTTATTTAATATGATTAATCAGAGACGCCATGTAGCCTGCCCCGAAACCATTGTCTATATTTTCAACCGCCACTCCGCTTGCGCAGGAATTAAGCATTGATAAAAGTGCGGACAGCCCGTTAAATGATGCACCGTATCCGACACTTGTGGGAACCGCTATAACCGGGCAATCCGAAAGGCCGCCTATAACGCTTGCAAGCGCCCCCTCCATTCCTGCGACGGCAATAATTACAGTCGCGTTCATTATCTCGTCCATATGGTCAAGCAATCGATGTAAACCGGCAACGCCAACATCATAGAGTCTAACCACTTCGTTTCCAAGGGCTTCCGCTGTAATTGCCGCTTCCTCAGAAACTGGCATATCACTGGTTCCGCCTGTGGCCACAACTATCTTGCCTCTTCCGTTTGGTGCAGGCTTCTCTCCCACAATCCCTATTCTTGAAACAGGGTCATAGTTTAGTTTAACGCTCTCTGAAACTGCTGCAGCTTTCTCAGGATCCATTCTGGTAATAATAATAGTCTTGTTTCCATTCTCCTTAAGGCTCTTAACAATGCCTATAATCTGCTCGGCTGTCTTCCCTGCTCCGTAGATTACTTCGGTATGTCCCTGCATTGCATTTCGGTGAAGATCCACCTTGGCATACCCCAAGTCCTTATAGGGCTCCTTCTTTATCTGCAAAAGAGCATCGTCAACCGATATTTCTTTCCTATCAAGTTTCTCGAGAATTTCTCTGATTTCTGTATTCATACTCGATATTATAGCACAAGCATATCCGACATGAAACCTGTCGGATTGTACGGTATTCGCTATATATAAAAACGGGGCTTGGGGTAATTAATTGGTAGATTGGGTAATAGAAACCTAGCCTAGGCAAATAATTACCCCCAAAACAGACGGTCCAGGTAATACAATCGTGAAACCATGGATTTATTACCCAATATAAGAGGCACATGGGTAATAGAATCTAGAAGGCGAAGAATTATTACCCGTGAAATAGATTTTTGGGGTAATAAAATCCTGAAGTTACCGGATTATTACCCACTTAATGATTTTTTGGGGGTAATAAACGTGAGAATACATCGGATTATTACCCTCCTAACGATTATCATGGGTAATATATGCAAGCAATCACAAAATTATTACCTTACCGGCGTATTCCAAGGAAATAAAGCCCACGAACGCACGAGGGATCGTGTGCAACAAAAAAGGGAAATGAGATTTGATAATCTCATTTCCCTTCATATGCAAGTACTTTACAACAAATTAAACGGGGTAAGCTCCGTTCTTTGTATCTGCGATAGATACATCAACTTTCTCCTGCTGAGCCTGACGATACTTGAAGTAGTCTGTAGCAACCTGAGGGAAGAGAGCGTATGAAAGAACGTCCTCATCCTGCTGCTTGTACTGCTTCATCTCTGACTCAAGCTGCTCAAGCTCGGGCTTATCATGTCCTGTAGCTTCTGCAGAACGAGCTGTAGATCTCTTCTCGCCGGGAATAACCTTGTTGATTACTTCCTCGTTCATAGGCTTAACGGTCTGGCCGTAGTTACCTCTTAAGAGATCCTTGAACTCACCTGTAGCCATCTTATATCTCTCGCCCATAAGAACGTTGAAGATAGCCTGTGTTCCGACGATCTGTGATGAAGGTGTAACAAGAGGGGGCTCACCACAGTCCTTACGAACTCTGGGGATCTCCTCAAGTACTTCCTGGTACTTGTCTTCTGCATTCTGCTCTTTAAGCTGAGATACCATGTTTGAAAGCATACCGCCGGGTACCTGGTAAAGAAGGGTCTTGATGTTTACGCCGAGAACCTTTGTGCTCATAAGACCGGATTCGATACACTCCTCCCTGTAAGGACGGAAATAATCCGCGATCTCTGCAAGCTTCGTCTGTGACAATCCCGTATCGTAAGGAGTTCCCTTGAATGCTTCAACCATAACTTCCGTTGCGGGCTGTGAAGTACCGAGTGCGAAAGGTGACATAGCACAGTCGATAACGTCAACGCCTGCTTCTACGGCCTTAAGATAGGTCATTGAAGCAACACCGGAGGTGTAATGTGTATGTAACTGAATAGGAAGCTTTGTGCTTTCCTTAAGAGTCTTAACAAGCTCTGCAGCTCTGTAAGGAACAAGAAGACCTGCCATATCCTTGATACAGATGGAATCTGCACCCATCTCTTC
>JAGACI010000140.1 GCA_017614185.1 Lachnospiraceae bacterium
ACTCTTCCCTTCCAATACGCTCTTTCTCGATAAGGAGATTCGAGCATGCATGAAGTACTTCCATATTGTCTTCGATTATCTTACGAGCCTTTACATAGCACTCATCGATAATCTTCTTGACCTCAAGGTCAATCTTGCTTGCAGTTGCCTCAGAGTGATTCTTGGCATGTGCAAGATCACGTCCGATGAAGACTTCATCATCTTCATTGTCGTAGCTTACGAGTCCGATTTCATCTGACATACCGAAAGCTGTTACCATCTTACGCGCCATTTGCGATGCACGCTTAAGGTCGTTTGAGGCTCCGGTAGTTACGTCGTTAAAGATAATCTGCTCGGCGATACGTCCTCCGAGGAAGACCATGATTTCCTGAAGCATCTTGCCCTTTGTAAGGTGACGATCATCGGATTCATTAATCGGCATTGTATAGCCTGCAGCACCCTCACCTGTAGGAATGATGGATACTGTATAAACAGGTCCTACATCCGGAAGAAGGTGGAAGAGGATTGCATGACCGGACTCATGGTATGCCGTAATCTTCTTGTCTTTATCTGTAACAACTCTGCTCTTCTTCTCGGCACCGATACCAACCCTGATAAAGGACTTCTTGATATCTTCAGCCTTGACGAAGGAACGGTTGTCCATTGCTGCGCTGATTGCGGATTCATTGAGAAGGTTCTCAAGGTCTGCTCCGGTAAATCCGGAAGTTGAATGAGCAATCTCCTTAAGGTCAACGTCCTCTGCAAGCGGTTTGTTTCTTGCATGTACCTTGAGGATTTCCTCTCTTCCCTTAACGTCAGGTGTACCGACAGCTACCTTTCTGTCGAAACGTCCGGGACGCATAATGGCGGGATCAAGGATATCTACACGGTTGGTTGCAGCCATGACGATGATTCCTTCGTTGACACCGAATCCATCCATCTCAACAAGGAGCTGGTTAAGTGTCTGCTCTCTTTCATCATGTCCGCCGCCCATACCGGTTCCACGGCGTCTTGCTACCGCATCAATCTCATCGATGAATACGATACAAGGTGTATTTCTCTTTGCGTCTGCAAATAAGTCTCTTACTCTGGATGCACCGACACCGACAAACATCTCTACAAAGTCAGAACCGGAGATGCTGAAGAACGGAACCTTCGCTTCTCCCGCAACGGCTCTTGCAAGAAGTGTTTTACCTGTTCCGGGAGGGCCCTCGAGAAGTACGCCCTTGGGAATTCTTGCACCGACCTTTGTAAACTTGCCGGGATTCTTTAAGAAATCAACGATTTCTTCCAATGCTTCTTTTTCTTCATCGAGACCGGCAACATCTTTAAATGTAATCTCGCCGTCTCCGACTATCATTCTGGCTCTGCTCTTACCAAAGTTCATCATCTTGGCGTTGGTGCTTCCGCCTGCAGCCTGTCCATTCATCATTAGAAGAATGAAGATTGCAAGCACACCCACTACAAGGATGGGGAACATATAGTTAAGGAACCAGCTTTCCCTGTCTATATCGGTAACTGTAGTCTTGATTCCGGCCTCTGTAGCCATAGCCTCAATTTCAGTTACATCTGTAGCATAGAGTGTGTAAACGTCTCCCCCGGCAACATAGACAAGTGCCTTACCTGTGGGAGCTTCTTTGTTGGGACAAACAGTAACCGCAGTTACCTTGCCGTCCTCAATGTACTTGGCATATTCAGCCTTATTGCACTCAACCTCTTTTTCTCTGAAGGTATTAATCCAAAGAAGTGCGCAAAGCAAGAGTAAAATGACAATGAAATAAGGGCTGATGCCTTTTCCTTTTTGTTTCAAATTTACCTCCTTGCGGGAAGGATTTTACTCCTCGCCCAGTTCCATAATTCCTATATAAGGAAGATTTCTGTATCTCTGGTCGTAATCAAGGCCATATCCTACAACGAACTCGTCGGGAATCTGGAAACCTGTGTAATCTACATCAACATCAATAACTCTTCTTGAAGGCTTGTCAAGGAGTGTGCAAAGCTTAAGGCTTGCAGGCTTTCTGTCCTTTAACATCTCAAGAAGGTAGCTTAAGGTTCTTCCGGAATCGATGATATCCTCTACAACAAGTACATCTTTGCCGTTTAAAGGCTCATCAAGATCCTTAATAATCTTTACAACTCCGCTTGACTTGGTATCAGAGCCATAACTTGATACTGACATAAAATCAAGGGATACGGGTACTGTAATTCTCTTGGCAAGCTCAACCATGAAGAAAGCTCCGCCTTTTAATACGCATACGAGATGAACCTGCTTGCCCGCATAATCCTTGCTGATCTGAGCTCCAATCTCGCTGATTCTCTTGTCAACTTCCTCTTCGGAAAGCATTACTTTTACGTTTTCAGTCATAATCATATTCCTCCAATTCGACCTGTAAAATACGTTTGGTTTTGTTATCAACCTTATAACCGGTGCTTACTCTGTATCCAAGCACCCATAAAATATGGTTTCCGTCGGCAAGGACGGGAATCGAATCTCTTGTATCTCTGGGAATCTTCTCATCAACCATATAATCCTGCAAAGTCTTCTTCTGCCCGAAATTATTGATGATAAGGTAGTCTCCCTTATTCCTTTTTCTTACAGTCAAGGATTCTCCTATTTTATCATAATCGAACCATTTCGTATACTTATTTCGAGGTATGGACATCAGTTTTTCGTCATCGCAAAGGAACGTCTTAAATTTCAGCTTTCCGTATCCCTTAATGTCGATTTCCCTCTCCATATCTTTGGAAAAACTTACCGCTTCTCTCTCATTCACGACAGTTTTGCCCTGAATACCGAAGGAAAGCTTATCGTATACTTTTCTGACCTTAATTCTGTAGGGAAGGTCAATTTCATGAGATCCCTGTGTGTTAAGAAGCGTTTTGACACTTCTGACATGCACACTTCCGATATCCTTTCCTCCTGAAGAAAGCATTGAAAGTACGGTCAAAATAAGCTTGTTTTGGATGTAAGGATCCTCACTTAGGAATTTCTCTATGTCAAGCTCGACAAATACATCCGTTTCCTTCGTAACACACTCTTTAAAGGCTTTATTTACCTGTCCTTCGATGTATCTGTCCGCTTCCGCTGCTATATCTGCCGTAGCGTTGATTCTTTCGGTAATCGACGGGGTAATCTCTCTTTTGATATAAGGAATCAGATGATTTCTTATTCTGTTTCGAAGATACTCGTTCTCATCGTTAGTATAGTCTTTTTTAAACTCTATATTGTTTTTCTCAAGGTACTTTTCAATCTCAGCCCTTGTCATGAAAAGAAGCGGTCTTATGACCTTGCCTCTTACGGGCTGGATGGAGCCAAGCCCCTTAAGTCCTGTTCCTCTGAAAAGATTTAAAAGAAACGTCTCTGCCCTGTCATCGCTGTGGTGGGCAACCGCAATCTTAACTTTGCCCTGTTTGTATTCATCAGGGGCCTTGGTTCTTAGTACATCCTCAAAGAATTCGTAGCGGACTCTTCGTCCCGCTTCCTCCTCGGACATCTTCCACTCTTCACTGAGAGCCGGGACATCTGCTTTGCAAAGAAAGGAAGGAACATCTAATTCCTCACAAATTTTGTCCACAAAATCCGAATCCTCAGAGGCGTCCTCTCTGATTCCGTGATTCACATGGGCAACCATAAGTTTAAACTTAAGCTTTTTTCTTAATCCCTCTAACAAAAACAAGAGGCAGATGGAATCTGCCCCTCCTGATACGCCTGCGAGAACCACATCGCCCGGTTCTATCATTCGGTTGTTTCTGATGTACTCTTCAACCTTAATCATTATCTTCTTTAAATACCGTTTCCCCATCGTACACAAGCCCTAACTTATCATGGGCAAGGTCGATTATAAACTGCTTGGTCTGGGTATAACTTGCATATTCTTCAATATCCTTGGTTCTCTCTTCTTCCGCGGATATCTGATTCTCCAAATTCTCAATTGTCGCCTGCTGTTCGTTTCGTTTCTGAAGTAGTCCGATGCTGCCGATGCCGACAACGATGATAATCATGATAACAACCATCGTTACCAGTATTATGCTCAAACGGTTCTGTCTTCTCTTTCTGTAAGCGACTTTACGTCTGCCGGCCATGGAACACCCTCCTTTGCTCATATATATAATACATCGGCTTGAATGTCCTAAAAAAGAACCCCTACAGGTATTTGAACATGTCTCCGGCTTCTTCCTTCTTGGTGGTGTCGAGAATCTTTAAAACCTCGACTTTGACGTCCTTGTTGCCAAAGTTTACGGTAATGATATCTCCGACCTTAACATCCGTCGACGCCTTTGCGACCTTGTCATTGATAAGGACTCTGCCTGCATCACAGGCCTCGTTCGCAATGGTTCGTCTCTTTATTAATCTTGAAACCTTTAAATACTTGTCTAATCTCATTCTACTACCTTTTTTATTAAAAAAACAAAGGGAATCTGTCGCCAGATTCCCTTAATCAGCTTTATTAGAATTATTTGTTAACCTCATCCTTTAAAGCCTTACCAGCTTTGAACTTGGGAGCCTTTGATGCAGGAATCTTCATAACCTTGCCGCTCTGAGGGTTTCTGCCTTCTCTAGCTGCTCTCTTAGCTACTTCGAATGTACCGAAGCCAACTAACTGAACCTTTCCGCCCTTCTTTAACTCCTTAGTTACAACTTCTGTAAAAGCCTTTACAGCCTTCTCAGCATCCTTCTTGGATAATTCTGCCTTCTGTGCAATAGCTGCTACTAATTCAGTTTTGTTCATTTGTGAACTCCTCCTATTGAGTATACTTTATTGTATAGCCACGATCGTCAATTG
>JAGACI010000141.1 GCA_017614185.1 Lachnospiraceae bacterium
AGAATGATTATGTGGACTCCTATGTCATTGCTGACTGCCTGCGTTTCGGTAGAATCAACAAAGAGGTTTATCAAGGCGATTACCGTTATAAAGCCCTTCAGAACCTTACAAGGGCTCGTTTCTTCGCCGTACAGAACCTCATCAAGGAAAAACAGCGATTCATCAATGTCCTGTTCAAGAAGTAGTCTACTATGACGCAGGAGAAGGTATTTTCCGATACCTTCAGTACTACTGCCTTAGATGTATTCGCAGAGTTTGATTCCGCAGAAGCATTGGCCTCAATGGACTTACAAGAGCTTACGGACTTCATTATGGAAAAAGGGAAAAACCGCTTCCCTTATCCGGATGCCGTAGCCAAAGCCATCCAGAAAGCTGCCAGGAGTTCTTACCGTTTACCCAAGACGGTGAATGACTCCGTTAATCAGGTGCTTTCTATATCCATAACCTCAATAAAGGCATTGGATGCTCAAATCAAGGAGTTTGACAAGGCTATAAAAGCCCAGATGGAACTCCTTCCAAACGTATTGATCTCCATTCCCGGCATTGGTCCGGTGTACTCCGCAGGTATTCTTGCGGAGATCGGAGATATCAATCGTTTCCCATCCCAGGCACACCTCGGTAAATATGCCGGTCTTGCCTGGACTCAGAATCAGTCCGGTGACTTTGAAGCTGAAAACACAAAGCTCATACAATCCGGAAACCGATTCCTAAGGTACTACCTGTGTGAAGGTGCCTGGTCTCTCGTGAGATGCGACACAGAGTACAGCAACTTCTATCACTCCAAGTATAAAGAAGTGAACAGGCATCAACACAAACGAGCACTCGCATTAACTGCCCGTAAATTCGTGCGGTTAGTCTTTCGACTGCTGAAAGACAATCGCCTATATCGAGCAGCGGAATAGATATCTATTCCTGCTGATGAAATTCCCTGCTTAAAAAGCAGATTTTGCAGGGCTTGTTAATGTTACCCTTTTTTCAGCAAATGATATGAAAATAATTCAAAAATTCTCTCAATCTATACTTGACATATCACCGCTGGACTTTAATTGATCATATCATACCCTTGAGCTTCACACGGTCAACCTTGCCGTTATGGAGCATGGGCATTTCATCAAGTTTATGCATTACATTGGGAAGCATATAGCGCTGCAGGCGCTTCTTAAGCGCTTCAGTTATCGATATATCATCGTACTCATCGGATTCATAAAAAAGAATGATCTTCTGCTTCTCCTGTTCAAACAGGCAGCATGCATTCTTCATATTTGGCAGTGCCATTACGGCAGTCTCTATCTCACCCAGTTCTATACGGTGGCCCATATGCTTAATCTGGAAGTCCTTGCGCGAAACAAATACAAGCTCCTTGCGTTCATTGTATTTTGCCAGGTCACCCGTTCTGTATATCCTCTCGTTATAGTAGGGATTAAGGGGATTCTGCACAAAGACCTCATCACTCTTCTCTCTTGCGTTGTAGTAGCCGAGTGCAAGGCACGATCCCTTAACACATATTTCACCGGTGATGTCCGAACGGCTGATGAGCTTATCGTCTTCATCCAGCAGAAATACCTCCGTATTCCTGAAAGCCTTCCCTATGGGAATGGTCTCATCATCTGCATAGTCCCTGTCAACTATATAATAGGTACACACCCCGGTTATCTCGGTAGGACCGTAGATCTGGACAAATACCGCGTCCGGATAGTTATCCTTCCAATAGTTGTATACCTTGGTAGGCATTGACTCTGCCCCGAATATGACCTTGCGAAGCTTATCCGGATGTATCGACTTAAAGCCCTTAAAGGTCGATACCATCTTCATGGCCGACGGAACCCAGCGGATAGTCGTTATATTGTATTTCTGCAGAAAATCAAGCAGCTTAAGGGGTATGGAAAAATACTCAAGCGGAACGATACCCATGGATCCGCCTGCCTTAAGCGTGCAGTAGATATCGATAAGTGATGCGTCAAAATAGAAGGGAGCCTGATTGGCGATGATATCGTCCTCCCTTATGTCTATCTCATTACAGAACTGCTCTACATAATCGATAAGAGACCGATGGCTTACAACAACTCCCTTGGGTACTCCGGTTGAACCCGAAGTATAGAGAACATATACGGGATCCGTGTCGATGGCTGATGACATGCGCCTTTTAAGCAGGTCCTCATCGACCGGTGTCTCAATCATCTCTTCGAAGATAAAGACATTGTTGGAGAACTTCCTTGCAAGGTCGTAATGTGCCATATCGGTAATTACCGCAGCAGGTTTAAGGTTCTCTACTATGAGCCTTATACGCATATCCGGCATATTTGTGTCAAGGGGAACATAGAAGTTCCTGCTTGCCACAGTCCCCCAGAAGGCCGCAATGACCGCGGGCGACTTCTCCATATAGATAAGGACCGGCCTGCACTTAACGTTAAGCTTCTTTATAAGCTTGGTCCCTATGGCCTTTACCTCATCAAGCATATGGCCATAGGTATAGCTTATTTCCTCATCAAAATACGCACATTTATCCGGCGACTTTAAAGCCGCTTCCATTAAATACTCAAGTATATTAACCTTCATATATCTCTCTTATTTAAACATAATCTTCTTAAATGTTTTCTTACCCTTCTTAACAACCTTGCCATCAGTAAGATCCTCAGGTTTGAATGACATGAAAAGGTCGGTAACCTTCTCGCCGTCAACGGTAACTCCGCCGCCCTCTACGCTTCTTCTGGCGTCGGACCTTGAAGTAGCCATGCCGGCCTTTACAAGTATCGCCTGGATATCAATGGCTCCGTCCTTAAGGTCATCTGAAGTAATCTCAACGGTAGGCATATCGGCAGAATCACCCGACGTAAAGATGGCTCGTGCGGCATTCTGAGCCTTAACAGCATCTTCCTCGCTGTGTACCAGCTTGGTAAGCTCGAAAGCAAGTATCTCCTTGGCCTCATTAAGCTGAGCACCTTCCCACTTATCCATCTTATCGATCTGATCAAGCGGCAGGAAGGTAAGCATACGGATACACTTAAGGACATCCGCATCGGCCACGTTCCTCCAGTACTGGTAGAAATCATACGGGCTGGTCTTTTCGGGATCAAGCCATACGGCACCCTTCTCCGTCTTACCCATCTTCTTGCCTTCCGAGTTAAGAAGAAGGGTTATGGTCATTGCCTCGGCATCGGACTTACCCAGTTTCTTACGGATAAGCTCACGGCCGCCCAGCATGTTCGACCACTGGTCGTCACCGCCGAACTGTAAATTGCATCCGTACTTTCTGTATAATTCAAGGAAATCGTATGACTGCATGATCATGTAGTTAAACTCAAGGAAGGTAAGGCCTCCGTCCCTGTCCATACGCTGTTTGTAGCACTCGGCACGGAGCATGTTGGAAACCGAAAAATAAGGTCCAACCTCGCGGAGCATATCCACATAATTAAGGTTAAGAAGCCAGTCGGCATTGTTTACCATTATGGCCTTGTCATCGGAGAAATCGATGAACTTACTCATCTGTTCTTTAAAACATGCAATGTTATGTTCTATCGTTTCCTTTGTCATCATCTTTCTCATGTCGGTCTTGCCCGAAGGGTCACCTATCATACCGGTACCGCCTCCGAGCAGGGCGATGGGCTTATTACCCGCCATCTGAAGCCTCTTCATAAGGCAGAGGGTCATGAAATGGCCTACATGCAGGCTGTCCGCTGTGGGATCAAATCCTATATAGAAGGTGGCTTTCCCGTTATTGATAAGGTTTTTAATCCCCTCTTCATCCGTTACCTGGGCGATAAGCCCCCTTGCCACCAGTTCATCGTAAATTGTCATAATAGCCTCCATAAAATATAACTTATATTGCTTTCTTTACATCATAGCTTTTCTATTCTATCACAGATAATCCATAAATGAAAGAAGAAGAGTTTTCCAAAAAACAGGAGCCCGCATGAGCGAGCCCCTGGATAATCCTTATTGCTTTAAGACTGTGATTACAGCTGAGGACCTGCCTTAACAAGTGCCTTACCTGCATCATTGCTTGTATACTTCTCAAAGTTCTTGATGAACCTTCCTGCAAGATCCTTAGCCTTTGTCTCCCACTCGGAAGCATCAGCATATGTATCTCTGGGATCAAGGATACCTGTGTCAACTCCGGGAAGCTCGGTAGGAACTTCGAAGTTGAAGTAAGGGATCTTCTTGGTAGGAGCCTTAAGAACATCACCGTTAAGGATCGCATCGATGATACCACGTGTATCCTTAATAGAGATCCTCTTGCCGGTTCCGTTCCAGCCTGTATTTACAAGATAAGCCTTAGCGCCGCTCTTCTTCATCTTCTTAACGAGCTCCTCGCCGTACTTGGTAGGATGAAGCTCAAGGAATGCCTGACCGAAGCAAGCGGAGAAGGTAGGAGTAGGCTCGGTGATTCCGCGCTCGGTACCGGCAAGCTTAGCGGTGAAACCGGACAGGAAGTAGTACTGAGTCTGCTCGGGAGTAAGAATGGAAACCGGAGGCAATACGCCGAACGCATCAGCGGAAAGGAAGATAACGTTCTTAGCAGCCGGACCTGCGGAGGTCGGGTTAACATTCAATACGATGTTGTTGATGTGGTTGATCGGGTAGGAAACACGGGTGTTCTCGGTTACGCTCTTATCAGCGAAATCGATCTTGCCGTCCTTATCTACGGTAACGTTCTCCAAAGGAGCGTCTCTTCTGATTGCGTTGTAGATGTCGGGCTCGGAATCCTTATCGAGGTTGATAACCTTTGCATAGCAGCCGCCCTCGAAGTTGAATACGCCGTTGTCGTCCCAGCCGTGCTCGTCATCACCGATGAGAAGTCTCTTAGGATCGGTGGAAAGCGTCGTCTTACCGGTTCCGGAAAGACCGAAGAATACTGCGGTGTTCTCACCGTTCATATCGGTGTTAGCGGAGCAGTGCATCGAAGCGATGCCCTTAAGAGGAAGGTAATAGTTCATCATGGAGAACATACCCTTCTTCATCTCGCCGCCGTACCAGGTGTTGATGATAACCTG
>JAGACI010000142.1 GCA_017614185.1 Lachnospiraceae bacterium
AGGCGAAATCGACCTTGCCGATACTCTTGAGAGACATTTTGGAAGCGACATTCCCGCAGACAAAAAGGAAATTCAGATTTACCATCTTATGACACATACGGCCGGCTGTGTTGATCATATGTGGATTGAGAAGAAAACAGACAACCCTGCCGACGCTCTTAAGGTAATCCTTGACGAGCCTCTGGCTTATCCCGTAGGAACAGACGTAAAGTACAGCTGTATCGGTTATATCGTATTGGGTCTTTTACTTGAGAAGGTTACAGGCAAGACACTCGATGTTCTCGCCGAGGAAGAAGTATTCGGGCCTCTCGGAATGAAAGATACCGGATACCATCGCTTAAATATAGGAAAAGATTATTCAAAGAATACCTGTTTCACAGAAAAAAATCACCTCACCGGCGAGTGGCTCGTAGGCGAGGTTCATGATGAAAACGCATATTTTCTTAACGGAGTTGCCGGAAATGCAGGCGTATTCTCCACACTTGACGACATGATAAGATTTGCCAAGATGTGCTCCGGAATGGGTACAATCGAAGGATATAAATATCTTCCGAGGCGCATAATGGAGACCGCCATCAAATGTTATACAGAAGGCAAAGAAGACAGACGAGGCCTTGGCTTTATTCTTGCAAACGGCTTCTATTCCATGTCCGGCCAGTTCTTCTCACAAAACGCCTTCGGTCATAACGGCTTTACCGGTCCTCACATCATGGTAGACCCCGATACAGGTCTTTGGGTAACGATGCTCACTAACAGAGTTCATCCCACAAGAGAAAACTCCGCACACTTAAGAATGAGAAGGATTCTTCACACTCTTCTTGTTACGGAGTTAGAGGACTTAACCAAGTAATCTTTTAGCTTTGAGGATTCCCATCTGGCTCTTGCAATCCGGTATCTCACCGTTCATTACGGCATCAACCAGTTCATCGAGCGGAACCTCCATAATATCCAAAAATTCATCCTCGTCCAAATGTCTCTGTCCTTTGCGGAGACCTTTGGCGAGGTAAATGTAAATCTTCTCGTCTGAGTATGCAGGCGCAGGATAAAAATGTCCAAGACTTATCCATTCATCCGCCTCATATCCCGTCTCTTCTTTCAATTCCCTCTTAGCAGCCGATAAAGGATCTTCCTCTTTGCTGTCAAGCTTTCCTGCAGGAATCTCAGTGATTATTTCATCTATAGGATATCTGAACTGTCTTTCTACTACTATCTTGCCATCATCGGTGACAGGGACGATACATACGGCTCCAACGTGTCTTATTAACTCTCTGCTTGCGTTCTTTCCGTTTGGAAGTGTAACAGTATCATCAACTACATGAAGGATTCTTCCGTCAAAAATCTCTTTCGTGGAAGCCCACTTTTCGGTAAGTCTCCTCTCTTCGTCACCAAAATCAATTCTGTACGATATTCCCATCAAATAAAGCCTTTAGAATATCTTCCGGAGACATGGAATCAAATCCGTCAGGGTCAGCCACAACCTTGCGGTCCCATCTGTACTGATCATATGCGGTAAGATACTCTTCCTTTCTCATACACATTTTAGGGTATCTTTCCATCAGTTCGGGATAATACCTTGTCATATATTCATTGGCAAGTCTGACTGCCATGCTGTCTTCATTGCCATCCGGGGTAACTGTTCCGCAAAAAGAAGGTGCCGGAGGTGAAGAATGCACAAGCAATACACTGCCGTCTGTACATTTGCCTATGGAGAAATAAACGTGACCGTTCTTGGTCATAACATCACCGGGACGATAGTTCTTGATATCTTTGGCAAGAACAACTTCTCCGCCAAATACCTTAAGGTAATTCTCGGCCATTCTTCCGCTCGGGAAAACATATCCGGTATCAAGATAAGAATTACCGAAAACCTGGTAGCATGAAAAACCAATAAGACCGGTACAGTCTATTCCGTCATGAACAAGGAATCTGTATTTATCAAAGTTATAAGAACCATCCTTGGAATCATAGAACTCTTTCCACTTGGGGCTTACGCCAAAAGTCATGGCTTCAACTCCAGCGCCTGTGTCCGCCTCATTCCATGCTCCGCCAAACACATAGAGTGTACTTCCGATAGGAAGCATTGCTGCTTTAAGTAATTCTTTTACTGTTGTTGTATTTCCACTCATCTCAATGTCTCCGGTTTTGAAATATTTTTTCCCTGTAAAATATTTATCGAAATATATTATATCATTCTAATGTGAAATTAGATATAGGATTTTTACTTTTAAAATATAGCATTTTTTTACAATGACTTTATAATGAATTGTATACGAAAGGATTCAGATATGATTTCATATATTGATATGCATTGCGATACTCTTGCCGAAGCGGTCGAACTTGGCAGGAAAACAATAACAGAATTTCCTGAGCGCGCCGTTGACGTCAAGCGCCTTAAAAAGGCGGGAACTGAAGCACAGTTTTTTGCAGCTTATATCGATCAGGATAAAAGCAAAGACCCATACGAAGACTATATGGCTATGCGCAAGGTTTTAATAGAAACCACTTTTGAAACGGGAGACCTCAAACTTGCCACAAGTTATGAAGACTTAAGCAGGAACTTTTCAAAAGGTATCGTATCCGCTTTTCTTACCATAGAGAACGGCTGTCTTGTAAACGGCGATATGAAGAAGCTTAAGGAACTTAAAAAACAGGGTGTAAGTCTTATTACTCTTACCTGGAACCAGTCCAACTGTTTCGGACATCCTCACTCGGACAAACCGGAGGAGATGAAACTCGGGCTTACCGATTTTGGCAAAGAAGCAATCGAAGTTATGAATGACCTTGGAATAATCGTGGATGTCTCCCATCTTTCTGACGGTGGATTTTGGGACGTCGCAGATATAGCAGGGAAGCCTTTCGTTGCTTCTCATTCAAATGCCCGTTCAATCGCACCAAACACCAGAAACCTTACGGATGAAATGATCAGGGCGATTGCCAACAAAGGCGGC
>JAGACI010000143.1 GCA_017614185.1 Lachnospiraceae bacterium
AGTTGAGAAGTGGCGTCTTGAAAAGTCAATAGAGGTTACGAGACAAAAACGTCCCGATCTTTATGAGAAATACCAAAGGGAATGTGAGATTGTTGAATTCCTTAATAAAGACAAGGCAGTCAATACCGATATGACTGAGGCGATTATCGGTAGTAAATTAAGACTCATCTATGATAAAGATGATGTTATATGTCTTTCAAATTCTACCAAAGACAGCCTGTTACTTTATGCCAATTCCCCTGAAGCCCTTAATGATTTCTTTGATTTTATTAATAAGATTAAACCCGAATGGCCAGTTAAGATTACACTTAGAGGAATCGATACAGACATATCTGAGTTTGTCTATAAGCTTGTTAAAAAGGCCCTTTTATCCACTTATACAAGAGGCGTTCCGATAAGTGCGAGAGAAGCCAAAGGAGAAACGGCCGCAAAGGTTACGAAGGAAACAAACGAAAAACTTCTTACTGAGAGGTATCCTTTCTTCGAGGTTAATCCCGATGATGAAGAAACCCTTGAAGTATACAGGAATTTTCAGTTCAGAATAAGTAAAAAAATGCTTTACTTTTGGGAACGGTTGTGCTAAAGTATATGCGTTGCATTAAAAATAGATGGTCCTCTGTTACACATACGTATTAAGAACATCCATTCAAACAAGGAGAAAGAAATGAACGAAATTATCAAGAACATTGAAGCTGAGCAGTTAAAGGCTACCGTGGATGAGTTTAACGTAGGTGATACAGTTAAGGTTTACGGTAAGATTAAAGAGGGTAACCGTGAGAGAATCCAGGTTTTCGAAGGTACCGTTATTAAGCGTCAGGGCGGAAGCGCTCGTGAGACTTTCACCGTTCGTAAGAACTCTAACGGTGTAGGCGTAGAGAAGACATGGCCTCTTCACTCTCCCAACGTAGAGAAGATCGAAGTTGTAAGAAAGGGTAAAGTAAGACGTGCTAAACTTACATACTTAAGAGATCGTGTTGGTAAGAGAGCAAAGGTTAAAGAGCTCGTTCGCTAATAAGAATAGACAATCAGGCGCCTGCATTTTTGCAGGCGCTTTTTCTATCGATTTTTGCATGTTAATATGTTAAAATATCGTAGGAGATTGAAAGATGGCAAGACGTAAGGGATTAAGCTTTTATACCAAAAAGAAAGTAATAAGTTCCTCTCTTGTAAGAGAGGTTTTCAGTTATATATTCGGAATAGTTACAACAGTTTTCATCGCTGCGGTTATCGTATATATGCTTGGTATTACAACCGGTGTTATCGGTAACTCAATGGAACCGTCATTATACAGCGGGCAGACTGTTTACATTAATAAGCTTTCGTATCTTTTCGGACAGCCCAAAGCAGGAGATATAGTTGTTTTTCTCCCTAACGGAAACGTTAACTCCCATTACTATGTAAAGAGGGTTGTAGGCACACCGGGCGATACCGTTCAGATAGTAAACGGAAAGCTTATGATTAATGATAAGGAATTTACGGACGAGATTAAGAGGGACAAGATTTCGGATCCCGGAATAGCATCCGAGAGGATTACTTTATCGGGTGATGAATTCTTTGTTCTTGGAGATAACACCAATAACAGTGAGGACAGCCGTTCGGCTAACATAGGCATTGTCAAGAAGGAATATATCATAGGCAAAGCCTGGTTTAAGAATGCGACTGCCGGCAGCAAAATGGGTTTTGTAGGATAAAGTATGAGTGATAATGGATTAAACATAAACTGGTATCCGGGCCATATGACCAAGGCGAAGCGCATGATGCAGGAGAACCTTGGGCTTATCGATCTGGTCATCGAACTTCTTGATGCGAGGGTACCGATAAGCAGCCGTAATCCTGATATCGATTCACTTGCAGGTAACAAGGCAAGACTTATTCTTCTTAACAAATCGGATCTTTCCGATGAGAGAGCGAATAAGCAGTGGATGGATTATTTTGAGAGTAAAGGCCTTAATATTGTCATGGTGAACTCTCAGTCAGGCAAAGGCGTGAAGAGCGTCTCCCAGGCCGTAAATGAGGCTTGTAAGGAGAAACTTGAAAGAGACAGAAAAAGAGGAATTGTCGGCAGGCCAATAAGAGCAATGGTAGTTGGTATCCCAAACGTCGGCAAATCTACTTTTATAAATTCCTATGCGGGAAAAGCCTGTGCAAAGACAGGCAACAAGCCCGGCGTCACAAAGGGCAAGCAGTGGATCAGGCTTAGCAAGACCTTGGAACTCCTTGATACTCCCGGAATTCTCTGGCCTAAGTTTGAAGATAAGAAGGTTGGACTTAACCTTGCTCTTATCGGGTCCATAAATGATGACATTCTCAATAAGGACGAGCTTGCTTTAGCGCTCATAGAATACCTTAAGAAAAGTTATGCGGGTGTTCTAAACGAAAGATACGGCGTAAATGAGGAAGACAAGCACATTGATATCCTCACCGGAATAGCCGTAAACAGGAAGTGTTTTAAGTCGGGCGAGGAACCTGACATTTCGAAGGCAGCCATGCTTTTATTGGATGACTTCAGAAAAGGGAGACTCGGCAGGATAAGCCTTGAGTTTCCCGAAGAATAATAAGGCAGGATTTTAACAATGAAACAGGTTTTAAAAGAAATATTAAGCACAAGCCTTTATCTTTTGTGTGTTTTGGTTATCTGCTTTTTGGTTATCAAGTATGTTGGCCAGAGAACACAGGTTGAAGGCTCATCAATGGAGTCAACTCTTAGTGACGGAGATAATCTTCTGGTAGACAAGTTATCTTACAGATTCCATGATCCCGAGAGATTTGATATTATTGTTTTCCCGTACAGATACGAGAAGAACACATATTATATCAAGAGAATCATCGGACTTCCCGGTGAGACGGTCCAGATTGATTACGACGGAAATATATACATTGACGGGGTTCTTCTTGAAGAGCATTACGGAAAAGAGGTTATAAAGAAACCCGGTGCGGCAGCCAACCCGATTAAGCTTGGCGATGATGAGTACTTTGTGCTCGGAGACAACAGAAACAATTCAATAGACAGCAGATTTGAACAGGTAGGTAAACTTAAGAGAAGTGAGCTTGTCGGTAAGGCCTTTGTGCGCATTTGGCCCTTTGACAAGTTTGGAAAGGTTGTACACCAATAATGGAAAAAACTTCTGTTATCAAAGAAAAATTGCAGGCGGCTTCATTTGATGAGCTGCCTTCATTTATATCGGAATTTGAATCGGACGAAAGAAAGGCGGTTCAAAACCTTGTATTATCCGCGAAGAAGAAGCTTGATGCATACGATAAGGAATTAAAACGTCTTGAAGTAATGCGTATTTATGAGCATAAATACGAGGATCAGGGTTATATCTGCGGCATTGACGAGGTCGGAAGAGGACCTTTGGCAGGGCCTGTTGTTGCCGGAGCCGTAATTTTACCCAAAGATTGCAACATCCTTTATATAAACGATTCGAAACAATTATCCGAAAAAAAGAGAGAAGAGCTTTATGATGAGATAATGTCGAAAGCAATAGCGACAGGTATCGGAATGGCTACTCCTCAGAGAATTGATGAGATAAATATACTTCAGGCAACTTACGAAGCTATGAGACAGGCAATCTCAAAGCTTTCTGTTAAGCCTGCGGTTTTATTAAACGATGCGGTTACCATTCCCGATGTTGACAAGTCAATCTGGCAGGTTCCCATCATAAAGGGTGACGCCAAGAGTGCGTCAATCGCTGCGGCAAGCATTATTGCCAAGGTGACAAGAGACAGGATGATGGTCGAGTATGATGAGGTGTTCCCTGAGTACGGCTTTGCAAGCAACAAAGGATACGGTGCTCAGGCTCATATTGACGCCCTCAAAAAGATTGGCCCCTGTCCGATACACAGGAGAAGTTTCATCGGCAATTTTGTCGATTTAAGCAAGCTTTAAGGAGAAACCTATGTGGCTTAACAACCTTGTTTCCGGGATGCAGAATACTGCAGTAAGTACCGGTGTGGTAAGGGATAAAAATGAAGACCCTGCAGCTGTGATGAAGCTTAACAGATTCGTCGCCGGAATGAAGGCCGGTCAGACGATTCAGGGTGAAATTGTGTCCAAATCCGGAAGCGAAGTTGCAATTAAGCTTTCCGATGACATGGTATTAAATGCAAGGCTTGAGAATGATATCGAGCTTGAACTTGGGAAGCTTTTAACATTGGAAGTGCGTTCAAACAGCGGCGGAACATTATCGTTAAGCCCTCTTTTTGAAAACATGGGGCTTGATGCGAACGTTCTTAAGGCTTTAAACATGGCCGGGCTTCCCGTGAACGATAAGACCATAGAGATGGCCGATACCATGATGCAAAACGGCATGAGCATAAGCCGCGACAAGCTTCAGGAGATGTTTAAAGAGGTTGTTTCCTTTAAGGAGTATGCTCCTTCCGATATAGTCAATCTCCATAAACTGGGAGTAGAGGTTACAAAGGACAATCTCGAGCAGTTTAACAACTATAAGAATTTAAACCATCAGGTTGTAAAGAGTGTTACGGATGTTGTAAACGAACTTCCCAATGCTTTTGAATCCCTGGTTAAAGCGGGCGAGCCGGACAAAGCTGTCGCTTTGTTTGACGCTGTAATAAATACTGTAATATCCGAGGAAGAAGTTCCTTTAGAAGGAAGCGTAATCCCCAAAGCACCCATGGAACAAACGAAAGAGGGTGCGGTTATCTCTAATACAGTTAATCCTGAAGCTGCGGGTGAAGAGGTAACGCTTGCTGATGGCAATAAGGCAGTGACGCCCGAACAGAATACTGTTAAAGACGAGTTTATTCCTGTTGCCAGGGAAAATGAAAATGTCACCAATTCTGCCACCTTGGAGCAGGCCGGAAGTGAAGTTAAGGCAGAGGGTGTACCAAAGGAAAATCCCGAAGCGGTTACAACCTTAAATACTGCCAATACTTCGGAGAATAAAGCACAGATAGAAGCCGAACTTATACGCATGTATACCGAGGCCAAAACACCGGAAGATAAGGCAGCTTTATTTGCGGACAAGGAATTTCAGAACCTCTTTAAAGAGGCTTTGGTAAACAAGTGGACG
>JAGACI010000144.1 GCA_017614185.1 Lachnospiraceae bacterium
GATCATCGGGAATCACATTTTTGCTTGTAGGAACATGCGGAATTATTCTCACGACTCTTGTAGTCGGAGGATTCTTCCCCATCAGTCTTAATCCCAACTCAAAGTATCTGATTTTCGGCGTAATGTATGCCATGTTTGCGCTCTTTATCGTATTGGGTGTGGTTTCGGTTATTAATTCAGCCAGGTTTGAGAAAGAGGCAAAATCTGAGATGAACCTTTTTGCAGAGATGGAAGACTACTGCAAGAGTTCAAACATTGGTGATTTGATTAATGCCGAAATAATGGAATCCGATCCCGATTTGTCGGATGAGGAAATGTATTTTAAAAGATGCGAGGTAATCAAGGATAAGCTTAATCTGAAATTTATGAATCTGGATGAGGCTTTCCTTGATAACTTCATTGATAAGATTTATTCGGATTTATTTGGTGAATCTTAGGAGAATTACGCTTATATGGCACTTTTTCATATGGATATACCGAGTAATCATATTCTTAATGTCTTCGGCAACAATGATATGTTCATCAAGAAGATTGAAAGAAGCTTTGACGTAACGGTAGTAAACAGAGACGGTGTTAATATTTCGGGTGGCGATTCCAACGTAAGAAGAGCTTCCGCAGTATTAAACAGGCTCTATGAGCAGTCTCTTAAAGGGAATGAAATAGAAGAGTCAGGAGTTGATTACGCTATAGCTATGAGTATGGAAGAACAGGTTGATGCTTTGTCATCAATGGATGATACAATAATATGCCATACAATTAACGGTAAACCTATAAGACCCAAAACATTGGGACAGAAGGAATATGTTGACGCAATTAAGAACAACATGATTACCTTTGGACTGGGCCCTGCCGGAACAGGTAAGACATATCTTGCCATGGCTATGGCGATAACAGCTTTCAGGAATGATGAGGTTTCAAGAATCATTCTTACAAGACCTGCCATAGAAGCAGGAGAAAAGCTTGGATTCCTGCCGGGTGATCTTCAAAGCAAAGTCGACCCATACCTTCGTCCTTTATATGACGCACTTTATCAGATAATGGGTCCCGAGAACTTTGCCAAGAACATGGAGAAGGGTCTTATTGAGGTTGCACCTTTGGCTTACATGAGAGGTCGTACTCTTGATAATGCTTATATAATTCTCGATGAGGCGCAGAATACAACGCCTGCACAGATGAAGATGTTCTTAACAAGAATCGGTTTCGGTTCCAAGGTCATTGTTACAGGTGACGCAAGTCAGAAAGATCTGGCTGTAGGAACAACATCCGGTCTTGATGTTGCTACCAAAGTACTTAAGAAGATAGATGATATTGCTTTTTGCAATCTGACATCAAAGGATGTAGTAAGACATCCTCTTGTTCAAAAGATAGTTAATGCCTACGAAAACTACGAGTCAAGGAGTAAGAGTGGCGATGGCAGAAAACAAAACCGCCGATAACAAAACAAATCAGGGTTCATTTTCTTCTTACCTTTTATCATTGGCATTTTTCTGGCTTAATGTGCTTTCAATGGCGGCTTTCAGCTTTTTTATGAATTGCCCCGTGCCCGATTTGATAAGAAACGTATGCCTTATTGCAATCGTTTCTTCTCTTTTTATCTTCCTCTTTACACAGGGAAGAGAAGAGGATCTGCTTCTTTATGACAATATCGAGCACCCGTTCAGAGTATTTATCTGGTTTTTCATAGGTATTATTCTTGAAGGCGCATGTGTATTCCTGCCGGTTACAGGATGGCCTCTTGTTCCCGCATTTGTAACGATGGCTCTTTATTCAACGCCTCTTATGGGTGTGGTTTCCGGAACATCTTTCCTTCTTGGTGCCGTTTTGTTAACAGACAGTTCGATGTCCGTTTTCCTTCTTTATTTTGTGAGCGGACTTGTCGGAATATGCATGTTCAATAAGCTCGATGAAAGATACAAAGTTATGGTTCCTCTTGTGGTAACCGGACTTTCACTTCTTGTTAATGAGACTGCCGAAATCATTATTTTTGAAAACGCCACTTTGTCTTTTGAAAGATTCCTTATACCTGTTGCAAATGTTTTTGTATCGGTATTGTTTATTGTCATTGTTCTTAAGATTTTCTCATCGCAGGTTATCTATAAGAACAGAGACAGATATATGGAGCTTAATGATCCTGAATGCAAGCTCCTTGTTGAACTTAAAGAAAAGAATAAGGACGAGTACTATAAGTCCATTCATGTAGCCTATTTTTGCGATAAGATTGCCAAGAAGCTTGGCCTTGACGACGGCGCCGCAAAAGCAGGCGGATATTATCAGTCAATCGGCATTATTAAGGGCGATAAATCCTGGGGATATGTTTCTCCCATTTGTGAAGAATATAAGTTTCCCACCAAAGCAAGACAGATACTTAAGGAATACCTTACAGGAACAGGTCTTATCGTCTGTAAGGAAACCGGAATACTATATTTTTCCGATGCCGTTATTACAACGATTTTGTATTTGATTAAAAACGGACAGACCGAAATTGATTACAATCAGGTAATCGACAGCGTGTTTAAGAAAAAACAGGCAAGTCCCAGATTTGCCAGATCGGCATTAAGTGTTGATGAGCTTAGAATCATGAAACAGCTGTTTATTGATGAGAGACTATACTATGACTTTTTACGTTGAGAATGAAACCGGTCATAACTTCAGATTCAATATCGAAGAACTTGCCACAAAAGTTGGTGACGAGGTTTTAAAGAAAGAGGGCTGCAAGCTTTCACCTGCAGTCAATCTTCTTGTTACCGACCCGGAAGGGATAAGAGATTACAACAGGGATTTTCGAAATATAGATAAAGAGACCGATGTATTAAGCTTTCCCAATCTTGAATTTGAAAGACCGGGATATTTTGATCCTAAATATCTTAAAGAAAACGAAGCTGATTTAAAGGACCCCGATACCGGAGAGATAATTCTCGGCGACATCATAATTAACAGAGAAAGAGTCCTTTCACAGTCTAAAAAATATAATCACAGTGTCAAAAGGGAATTTGCTTTTCTTGTGGCACACAGTATGCTTCATCTTTGCGGTTATGATCATATGACCAAAGAGGAAGCGGAAGTAATGGAGAAAAAACAGGAAGAGGCTTTAACAAGCCTTGGAATTACCAGGGAATAGAATGGCTCAATGGGAGATTAAGAAAACCAAATACAGCCTTTTTAAGGGTATGTTATTTATGGCCAATATCTTTGTCCTCACTTTCTTTTTGGAGGAGAACGGTATGGGCTATTTGGCGTGCGCTGCAGAGACTTTCTCGCTTGTCGCAATACTCTTTACGGGCGGAATGCCGGATACAATCGGTAAACTTATGCGACAGCGTATTCAGAAGAGCCTTGGAAAGAATGCGATTGAAGTATACAGAAGCGCAACAATACTGGCCATACTTTACGCAATTCTTGGCAGCATAGTGATTCTTGCCATTTCCGGTCTTGTTGCTAAGTTTACAACAAACACCGAATTTGGAGCAAAAGTTATCAGGATGTTTATTCCTGCTTATATCATGCTTTGCTTATCATGCCCCTTAAAGGGATTCTTTATCGGTGTCGGAACAGCTGCTCCGGGCAGTATCTCCGGTATTATCTGCAACCTTGTTATCTTTGGCACATCCATAGCTACTGTCAAGCTCGGAGGAGGATACGGAGAAAAGGTTGCAGCACTTTTAAACAATTCGGAATTCGTTAATGCATATAAGGCTTATATGATTCCGCTTGCTGTATTTGCCGGATATCTTGTTGAGTTTGTTTTCCTCTTTGTCACATATATGACAGGCGGAAGAAATACAAGAATTGCCGACAGGGATATGTCAAGATATCATGAGCCGGCTTCCGAACTTATCGGATCAATTGCCAAGGGCATGTTCCCGATTAATATTACCGAGTTTGTCTTAAGAGGAATGCTTCTTTCGATTTTTATCATCCTTGGAATATTCCTTCCAAAGGATGTTATTGGAATACAGACACCTGTTGTTTATATAGGTGCAATTTACGGTAAATTCCTGTCAGTAGTCGTATTCCTTGGCTTCTTTATCGAATACATGACTCTTTGCTTTAAGAATTACTGTATAGGAGGCATAAGACGTAACGAACTCAAATTTACAAGAGAGAAGATGAGTGAAGGCGTTCATATGATTTTTTGCCTCGGTGCTTTCTTAAGCGTTGCATTTATGACAGCAGGAAGCTCATTTTTGATTGGATGCTTCCATGATTTTAACCTTGCGGGAACAGATTTGTTTACACTTGGATGTTTAATTCTTTTGTTCCTGCCTTTATCAATGTACTTTAGAACATTTGTAAGCTATACCAGCAAGAAGCGCGCAAGTCTTATTCTTGCAGCTTTGGCTTTTGCGGTTTCGGCTACATTTCTTATAATTTCCGGCAAGATGGGCGGTCTTGGGTATAAAGGTGTTATTATAGCGCTTGTTATTTACTTTGTAATCCTTGCCCTGGGTAACGGATTCTTTGCTTTATCCGGATTCAAGGTAAGACTTGCAATAGTTCCATATATTGTTATTCCTGTAGGAACAGCGGCACTTTCCGGCGTAATCATGATGCTTTTAAACAAGGGATTAATCAATATCACAGGCGGGCTTATCAGCTTCGCGGTTTGTCTGTTTGTCGGAGCATTGGGTAATCTTATTCTTCTTCTGGCTCTTCACAATCTTACGGAAGAAGAACTTGTGTCAATGCCTATGGGTAAAGCTGTTATCAAGTTTGGTGTCGCCTTTAACTTCTTTGACTATTAGAGGATTATATGAAAAAGATTGCGGTTATCGGAGGCGGAGCTTCCGGAATGATGGCTGCCATAGCTGCTCATGATAAGTCCTCTAAGGTTACATTGTTTGAGGCAAATGACAGGGTTGGCAAGAAGTTACTTGTTACCGGAAACGGTAAATGTAACTTTACCAATGAAGTCCTTGATAAGGACTGTTATAACGGCAGTGACAAAAAGTTCATAATGAACGTCATTAAGAGGTTTGATTCGGAGAAGCTTGTGGCTTTCTTTTGCTCGCTTGGAATGTTTTCAACGATAAAAAGAGGCGGATATTATCCGTACTCCGGACAGGCATCTACAGTTCTTGACTGCCTTAGAAACGAGCTTGCATACATTGGGGTTAATGTTCTTACGGATTCTCCTGTTAAGGCCGTTAAAAAGGCAGATAAAGGCTTTGTCGTTGAAGCCAATATTGGCGGAAAGAAAAAGAACTTTGAGTTTGATAAAGTCATTATCGCAATAGGAAGCGTAGCAGGAACTAAGACCAAAAATTCCGAAGAGCATTACAGACTCTTTAAAGGCTTAAATCTACCCATGGCACCTGTTGTGCCGGCACTTGTTCAGCTTAGATGTACTGACGGCATATTAAAGGCTTTAAGCGGTGTCAGATTTGACGGTACAATTACTCTGTTTTCCGACGGCAAAAAGATTGCCAAAGAAAGCGGAGAGATACAGCTAACCGATTACGGTGTATCAGGCATACCGACGTTTCAGCTTTCAAGAATCGCTGCTTATGAACTTTTGAAAGGAAGCAAAGTTGAGGTTTCTTTGGATTTCCTCCCTGATATGCCCAAAGATGAGCTTAAGCAGCTTATCGAATACAGAAGTGTCAGAAATACGCTTCAGAGCGCAGAAGAGTATTTCCTCGGAATTACAAATAAAAAAGTTATGCTTCAGGTTATGAAACTTGCCGGTATCAAAGCGGCCAGTGAAGCCTGCCTTATTAACAAACAGGCCAAAGACAAGGTGGCAGACCTCTTAAAAGGCCTTAGATTGACTGTGGAAGATACCAATGGTTTTGAAGCGGCCCAGGTATGTGCCGGAGGCGTAATGCTTTCCGAACTTGATGAGAACCTTATGGTTAAAGACATACCCGGATTATATATAGTCGGTGAATCTTTGGATGTTGACGGAAGATGTGGCGGATATAACCTTCAATGGGCATTTTCTTCGGGACGCCTGGCAGGCCTTTCGGCATCAGGCAAAAGGTGATTTATGATTATACTTGAACAGTTTAAAGTGCCTGTTAACAGTAAAGATAAAGATATTAAAGCTTTGCTGGCACATAAACTAAAACTTGATAATGATAAAATCAAGGATTTCTGTATCAGAAGAAGATCGATTGATGCAAGATACAAACCCGATATTTACTACGTTTACAGTATTAGTTTTTCTTGTCCTGATGAAGAGAAACTTTTAAAGAACAAAAAGATCAAAAATCTTAAGCCTTTTGAGGCACCAAAGATTTATAAACCTGAGAATTTTAAATCAGACAATAAAGATAAAAAAACAGCGGTTGTAGGCATGGGCCCGGCCGGTTTATTCTGCGCATTATGTCTTGCAAAAGCAGGATTTAAACCTGTTGTTTTTGAAAGAGGCAAGAGCGTATCCGAAAGACAGGCAGATATTGAAGAATTCTGGCAAAACGGGAAACTTCTATTAAATTCAAACGTTCAGTTTGGAGAAGGCGGAGCGGGCACATTTTCGGACGGCAAGCTTAACACTCTTATAAAGGATAAAGACGGAAGAATTGCTTATGTGCTTAAAACCTTTGTTGAGTTTGGAGCCAAAGAAGAGATAATCTATGATGCAAAGCCTCATATCGGGACGGATGTTCTTATAAATGTCGTAAGGAATATCAGAGAAGAAATTATAAGACTTGGCGGAACGGTAAGGTTTGAGTCACAGGTAACTGACGTTTGTATAGAAGACGGACAACTAAAGGCATTATATATAAATGATTCGGAAAGATTTGATGTAGATAACGCGGTCTTTTGTATAGGTCATTCTGCCAGAGATACCTTCAAAATGCTTCATGAAAAAGATGTATTTATGGAGCCAAAAGCTTTTGCCGTAGGCTTCAGGGTTCAGCACCCGCAAAGTCTTATTGATAAAGCAATGTATGGCGCCACAAAGGATGAATTGCCATTTTATCCGGGTGCTTCACCTTATAAACTTGCGACTAAATCCGAGAATGGCAGGAATGTCTACTCGTTTTGCATGTGCCCGGGAGGATATGTTGTAAATGCTTCTTCTGAGTTTAATCATCTTGCGATAAACGGAATGAGCTACTCGGGAAGAAATGGCTATAATGCAAATAGCGCGATTTTAATAAACGTTGATAAAGACGATTTTCCTTCCGATGATGTTCTTTCCGGCATAGATTTCCAAAGATGTCTCGAGAACAAGGCATATGAACTTGGGAAAGGCAAGATTCCTTATTGTTATTTTAAAGATTTTACATCTGATATAAGCGAGCTGACCTTTGATATTTCTCCTGAATTTAAGGGTGAATGTACATACGCTGATCTGACA
>JAGACI010000145.1 GCA_017614185.1 Lachnospiraceae bacterium
AACTATATGTTAAAGTCCAACGGAATCGACCCTGACAGTGATGTCACAATCGAGTTTAAGGCAGAGCACACCGAGTGTGTGAGCGCTCTTGAAGCCGATCCTGACGGAGTGGCCATGCTTCCTCAGCCTTTCGTGACAGTGGCTCAGCTTTCAAATGAGAAGACAAGAATAGCACTTGATATGACAAAGGAATGGGAAGAGGCTTCCAAGGCTAACGGTTCATCCGCATCACTTGTAACGGGAGTTGTCATCGCAAGAAGTGAGTTTATAGATGAGCATCCTGAGGCAGTAAAGCTTTTCCTTGACCAGTATGAAAAGTCCGTTGCATTTACCAACGAGAATACAGAAGAAGCTGCCGGCTTAATAGAAAGATATGATATCATTAAGGCAGCCGTAGCAAAGAAGGCAATTCCCTACTGCAATATCGTATGCATTAAGGGCAGTGATATGAAAGAGAAGCTTTCGGGATATCTTGGTGAACTTTATAACCAGAACCCTGAGGCTGTAGGCGGAGCAGAGCCATCGGATGAATTCTACTACATCGCAGAATAAGAGAAACAAAATACCGCTTTGGTCAATCGCACTTTGGCTTTTAGTCTGGCAGGCAGTGTCAATGCTTCTTCATTCAGACATTCTGCTTGTCTCCCCGATTAAGGTACTTGTCTGCCTTGCAGAAAAGATAACCGAGGCAGACTTTTGGAGGGCGGTTGGAAGTTCATCGCTTAGAATCGGTGCAGGATTTATGCTTGCACTGCTTCTTGGCATTATTCTTAGTGCTCTGTCGTATGCATATAAGCCTGTTCATGATTTGCTGAAGGTCCCGGTTTCGGTAATCAAGTCGACACCGGTTGCTTCTTTTATCATTTTGATCCTTATATGGATTCCTTCAAGGAACCTTTCGGTTATCATTTCGTTTTTGATGTCTTTTCCGGTTATTTATTCTAACCTTTCGGAAGGACTTAACGTGATGGATTCAAAGATGCTTGAAATGGCGGATGTATTTAGACTCCCGTTCTCAAAGCGCTTAAGATTTATCTATATTCCGCAGGTGATACCCTACTTTGAGTCCGCCTGTTTCGTGGCTTTAGGCTTTTCCTGGAAGGCAGGAATAGCTGCAGAGATTATAGGACTTCCCAGGGGGTCGCTTGGAGAGAGATTATATGAAGCTAAGATTTATCTTAATACGCCGGAGATGTTCGCGTGGACTGTCACCATTATTCTTGTAAGTCTTTTGTTTGAGAAAATCGCTATGTTTCTTATAAACAAAGCGATGGAAAAACTGGAGGGAAAGTGATATGAGCATAAAGATTCAAAACCTCTCCAAGAGCTTTCCGGACATAACAGTTTTTGAAAATTTAAATTTGGAGTTTAAAGAGGGAACGTTTACCTGTATAATGGGTAAGTCAGGAGTAGGAAAGACAACCCTTCTTTCTATGATGATGGGGCTTTTGAAACCGGATGAGGGTAAGATAGAAGGGCTATCTGACAAAAAGATAAGTGTGGTCTTTCAGGAAAACCGACTGTGCGATAATCTGACAGCCGTTTTAAACATAAAGATGGTTACGGATTTATACGGCAGATACAAAGAAAAAGATATTCTTTCTTATTTATCTAAGATTGGGATTGATGGGACAATACGAAAACCCGTGAAGGAATTCAGCGGAGGAATGCAAAGAAGAGTCGCGATACTGAGGGCTCTTATGGCAGAGTCGGATGTTCTGATTATGGACGAGCCGCTAAAGGGACTTGACGAGGAAACCAAGGATGAAGTTAAGGGGCTCATTCTTGATATGACAAAAGGGAAAACGGTTATCATGTCGACTCATGATGTTAGGGACGCAGAGTCGTTTGGGGCCGAAGTAGTTCAGATTTAATCTTAAAGAGGGCAGAGTAGTGGAATATGTAAAGGTCGAGGCTGTTATAGCCAAGCTTAAAAAGGCTGAAGAGACTTATGCGCCGGTTGTAATGATGGCACCCGCGGGATACGGTAAGAGCGCAGCAGTTTCATATTTTTATCGAAGAAAGAAAACTCTATGCCTTAAGTGCGAGAACGGGCGTCTTGTCAGTATGCCCGAAATCGCAAAGATAAGACAGAGTATCGTTATTATAGAAGATGCACAGTGGCTGGAAGAGGGCCCTTGCACCGACTATATCAAAAAACTTCTCTACACACCGGGAATTCAGGTACTTGTCCTTACAAGAGGATGTTTTCCCGATTACCTTGCAATCGAAGAATTAAACCTTGGAATCATGAGAATTACCGAGGAGGATTTTAGACTCGGTCCCGATGAAATAAGGGAGTTTTTCGAGCAAAGAGGTGTGGAGATTTCTGAGGACGATCTTGGCAAGGTCACCAGGATTTCAAACGGACACCCCATAGTTACATTCTATTTTGCAAGACATATGGAGCATGGCGAGCCATACTCCGAAGAGCTGAGAGCGGCAGTAAGAGATGATTGTTTCCACTTCTGGGATACCACGCTTTTTGAGACCTGGAGTGATGAGTTTAAGGAATTTGCCCTAAGCATCTGTCCTTATGATAGTTTCACACTTCCCATGGCTCTTGCCGTTACAGGAAATCCCAATGTCGGCAAGGTTATCGAGTACTGTCGTAAAGTTATGTCCCAGATAAACTACGGCGCGGACGGTGTATACTCCATAAGGCCTGAATTCAGACGTTACTACGTATGGAAGAGAAATCTTGTCTGGGATGATAAGAAGAACAAAGAAAACTACATGAAGGCCGCAATCTATTACGAGAGTAACAAGGATCTGGGCAATGCATTGAAGTTCTATGAGATGGCCGGAAGCACCGGCGATGTCAGAAGGAATCTTTTAGAGAACGCAAAGCTTGACCCTTGTAACGGCCATTACATAGAAGCCAAGAAGTATTACCTTGCTCTCCCTGAAGAGGAGGTTATGAAGGAGCCTGTCCTTATAGCGGCTTTAAGTATGTTATGCGACCTCCTTGCAGATGCAAAGAATTCAGAAGAGTGGTATCAAAAACTCGTTGCATTCGAAAAGGACAAAACCAATCCAAAGGAGAAGCGTTCCGAAGCAAAAATCTGGATTCCATATCTTGAGATTACCCTTCCCCATAAGGGAGTAAAGGGAATAATAGGAATCCTTAAGAGCGTGTTCAGTCTTGGGAAAAAGGGTGATTTCACCTTCCCCGAGATGAGCGTAACGGGCGATATGCCCACGATTATGAACGGCGGCCTTGACTTTGGCGAGTGGTCCAAGAATGACACCCAGATAGCAAAACTTTTGAAAGTACCGATTGAAGGTGTTGTCGGCAAATACGGAAACGGCCTTATATCCATATCTCTTGCCGAGAGTGGATTTGAGAAGGCTACGCTTTCTTCCTATGAAGTTCTGAGACGCTGCAATGACGGTTATGAGGCAGCATCACACGGCGGAAAGGCCGAGATGTGCTTTGTTGCCGCAGGAATTCTTTGCAAACAGCATATCCTCGATGGAAGACTTGATGCCGCAAGGCGTGTTTTCAACGGATTCAAGGAAAAGGTTCTTACGGAGAAGGCTGACAGACTTAAGCCCAACATGGACGCCTTCGAGGCATGGCTTAACCTTTACTCGGGTGATGCCAATGTTACGAAGACCTACATAGAAAGCGTTGTAGATATCAGGAGAGAATTCTCGATAATGGACAGATACAGACAGCTTGTGAAAGCAAAGTGTCTGGTGTCCGAGAACAGAACGGAGGAAGCTCTCGATATCTTAAGCATCTTAAGGGCCTATTTTATCTCCTATGAGAGAAACATTCACTATATTGAGTGCGAAATCCTGACTGCCGTTATTCTTTATCGCAGGAAGGATCCAAACTGGAGAGAGCACCTTTTGAATGCACTTAAGAAGGGCTTTGAATATCGCTTTATCAGATATTTCTCGATAGAGGGAGCTGCCATTCTTCCAATGCTTAAGGAGATAAAAGCGAGTGAAATAGGAAAGGGAGCTGCGGATTATCTTGAAGAGATAACAGAGGAAGCAGCATTTGTCGCAGGAACATATCCCGACTACCTTCTCTACATTCCAAAGCCCGATGTAAGCCTTACAAAGAGAGAAACGGTTATTCTTTCGATGCTTTGCAGAGGAATGTCGATGGAAGATATCTGTGAGGAACTGGACATTACTTACGACGGCTTAAAGAAGCATAACCGCAACATCTACAGGAAGCTTGGAGCC
>JAGACI010000146.1 GCA_017614185.1 Lachnospiraceae bacterium
AGGGATGATGTCATGAGAGCCTGCTTTATAGATTCCGCAAACAGGTTTCTTCCTGCTCATGCCAAAGACAGCATGAACCTTGTTTCTGTAATGAAGAGGGGATGCCGCACCGATAAAAGAGTCAGTCTTTACGAAAGGCTTAAGCATCTTCTGCAAAGCCTCCTCTTTTCTCTTAATCTGCTCCCCATATGGAACGTCTATGTAATTACATCCTCCGCAAATACCCGATACCGGACAGCGGCTATTTCTATCTGTGTTTTTCATAGGTATTATTATATCAAATAGTTTTCTATAAGGTAACAAAAAAGGTCTTGGATTAAATCCAAGACCTTTGTCGTCGGAGTGGCGGGATTCGAACTCGCGACCTCCGCCTCCCTAAGACGGCGCTCTAACCAAGCTGAGCCACACCCCGTGACGCGAGTTTTATTATATAATAGCCCTCGCATGAAATCAAGTACTTTTTTTGAAAAATTTGTATTTATTTGAAAATGATGACAAAAAGGAGGTTTTTCTATCCTCTCTCGCCCAAAACAGCGCACAAAAACTCCCACATTCTCTTTGTCGAAGCAATATCAAGCTTCTCCTCAGTGGTATGAATGTTAAGCATGTTGGGGCCGATTGATACGCAGTCGAAATCATCGACTTTGGCAGAGATAACACCGCACTCAAGGCCGGCATGAATAACCTCAACCTTAACATCGTGTCCGAATACTTCCTTATAAATACGAACCATCTTGTCACGAAGTTTGGAATCTTTTCTGTACTGCCAGCCGGGATACTCGCCCCTGACAGTTACAGAACCGCCGGAAGCTTCTGTTATAGCGGATAATCTTGTAAGGAGATTATCTTTCGCGCTTCCAACTGAACTTCTTACTGAGAATTCAGGACAGAGGCAATCATCAAGCTTTAAGATTCCCATGTTAAGGGAAGTCTCAGGAAGTCCCTTAAACTCTGCGCTGTAGTTAATTACGCCGTTAGGCATTATATTCATATATGAAAGAGCGGTTCTTAAGCTTTCTCTTCCCACACTTCTTTCATACTCCATATCTCCGGAAATCTTTCCGCAGGTTACGGTAACGTCAGGATCCTTGTCTCCAAGTTCATTCCTGATTTCTTCGCAATATTCGGCTACAATCCCTTCCATCTTTTCAATGTCGGAAGAATTGATAAGCACGTTGGCAACTGTCTCTCTGGGAATTGCATTGTCTGCAAGACCACCCTCAAGTTTGCAAAGTGAAATATCGCATTCTTTTACCAGTCTGTAAAGAAGTCTTCCCATTAATACATTGGAGTTACCATGCTCCTTATTTATTTCTTCACCTGAATGTCCGCCCACAAGACCGCCTACAACAAGCATGTAAGGCACGCCCTTATTGTGGCTCCAGATAACGGGAATGCGACAGTCGATTCTTGCTCCGCCTGCACAGCTTACGCAAAAAGCATCCTCACTCTCAGAGTCGACATTTATCATTCGATGAGCCTTAAGAGGTGAACAGTCAAGAGCCTTTGCTCCGTCCATTCCGACTTCTTCGTTAACTGTAATTACAACCTCTAGGGCAGGATGAGGAATATCCTTTGAATCAAGAAGTGCAAGGCAGTATGCTACCGCAATGCCGTCGTCTCCGCCAAGGCTTGTGCCCTCGGCATAAACATACTTATCATCGTGTGTAACTCTAAGGCCGTCTGTTGCAAGATCAATGTCGCAGTCGGGCTTTTTGACAGCTACCATATCCATATGACCCTGCAAAATAACAGGCTCTTCTTTCTCATATCCTGCTGTGGCATCCTTAAAGATGATAACGTTCTTGGCTTCATCCTGTATTACTTTCAAGCCCCTCTCGCTTGCAAAGCTGACCAGGTAATCGCTTATTTTGTCAATATTGTAGGAACCGTGAGGAATGCTGCAGAGTTTCTCAAAGAACTCAAACACCTTTTTAGGTTCCAAATCCGAAATCTTTCCCATAGAATATATCCTTCCTGAATGTCTGAAATAAAATTTTAAAGTTCTTCACTCAAATAAAAATTATAGAATTACGACTATTTCGTGTCAAGCACAATTAGCGTACGCTAACCATCATAAAACAAAAAACCCACAACTCCAATCTGGAATTGCGGGTTATGTTCAAAATTAAGACAAATCCGATTAAGCAATCTTAGTCTTTGCAAGCTCAGCGAGTGTCTTGAATCCGTCAGCATCGTTAACAGCCATCTCTGCTAACATCTTACGGTTCATGTCAACACCTGCAAGCTTAAGGCCATACATGAACTTGCTGTATGAAAGGCCGTTGATACGAGCTGCTGCGTTGATACGAGCGATCCAAAGTGCTCTGAACTGACGCTTTCTCTCCTTACGACCTGCATAGCTTGATGTAAGAGCTCTCATTACAGACTGCTTAGCAACTCTGTACTGTTTAGAACGAGCTCCTCTATAGCCCTTTGCGAGCTTTAATACTCTATTATGTTTCTTTTTAGCGTTTAATCCG
Source organism: Lachnospiraceae bacterium (assembly GCA_017614185.1). The sequence goes on from JAGACI010000146.1 coordinate 2,484, forward strand.
CCTTTAATACGTGCCATAATTATTCCTCCTTATTAATTCCGAAAAATACAAACTGACAAACCTCATCTTAGAGATAAGGCAAAATCTTCTTCATGTTCTTAACGTTAGTAGCGTCTGTAATAGCAGGCTTCCTTAAGTTACGTTTTGTCTTTGTTGTCTTCTTGGTAAGGATATGGCTCTTATAAGCTTTATTTCTCTTTAACTTACCGTTTCCTGTTAATTTAAAACGCTTTGCAGCTGATCTGCTGGTTTTCATCTTGGGCATAACATATTCCTCCTGTACTAAACTTAAAAATCTATTTTAACTGGCAATTGAGAATTATCTCTTCTCAGTTAAAAACATAGTCATGGCTCTGCCTTCTACCTTGGGAGCCTTATCAACTACCGCGATGTCTGAAAGACCCTCGGCAAAATCATCCAAAATGTGCTTGGAAGCATTCATGTGAGCCATCTCACGTCCTCTGAAACGAAGAGTAATCTTAACCTTGTCACCCTTTGAAAGGAACTTCCTTGCAGCGTTCATCTTGGTATTCAAATCGTTGGTGTCGATGTTGGGAGAAAGACGAATCTCCTTAACCTCAGTGGTGTGCTGTTTCTTCTTGGCTTCCTTCTCACGGCGAAGCTGCTCATATTTGTACTTGCCGTAATCAACAATCTTAACAACAGGCGGCTTTGCAGTGGGAGCAATCATAACAAGATCAAGCTCAGCTTCATCGGCAAGCTTCTGTGCATCCTTACCGGACATAATTCCAAGCTGCTCTCCGTCTGCGCCTACAACACGCACTTCCTTTTCACGAATCTGTTCATTAATTAATGTTTCGCTAATTGTCGTACCCTCCAATTGAATCTTGAAAAAAATGTAAAAAAAATGTGGATAGCATCCTATCCACTACACATAAAATAAAACGGAACAATACCTACCGAAATATCTTCAATGTTAACGCTTACAAGCCCGATTGCCGTAAGGTGAGAGTGGATACTCTGCTTTGTTTTACGCTTTACACGCTTAAATAGAATAACACCGTCAACTGTCATTGTCAACATGTTTTTCCAAAAAGAATTAAGAAATTCCTACGTTTTTCATACTTTAACTTTACATATGAATTTGTTATACTGTTACCTGACGGCAATTGACCACTATTATTTCATATAGAAGGAACTGATTTTAATGAGCGATATTTCAAGCGTCGTTGTCATTATACCATCCCTTAATCCGGATGAAAAGTTAAATAAAGTAGTTAACGGAGCAATCGATGCAGGCTTTACACACATTCTCCTTGTTAACGACGGAAGTAACGACGAACACCTGGCTCCCTTTGAGGAAGCCGCTAAGCATCCCGAAGTAACCGTTTTGACACACGAGGTTAACAAGGGAAAAGGTCGTGCACTCAAGACGGCCTTTGAATATATAGTAACCAATCTCCCCGACATGGCAGGTGCCATCACGGTTGACGGAGACAACCAGCATACACCCAAGGATATGGCAAACTGTTCAAGACGCCTTATCGAAGAAAAAGACAAGATGGTTCTTGGCTGCAGAGACTTCGATGATCCTTCGGTACCTTTTAAGAGTAAAAACGGAAATAAGATAACAAGATTTGTATTTAAGCATTTATGCGGAATGGAAATCACGGATACCCAGACGGGGCTTCGTGCTTTTCCGATGTCTTTCCTTCCTGTTCTTATAGAGACCAGAGGTGAGCGCTTCGAGTATGAGACAGAGATGTTCTTCTCTCTCGACAGAAATAACCTTAAGTGGGTTGAGGAGACAATCGAGACCGTATATATAGAAGAAAATGCTTCAAGTCACTTCCATCCCTTCAGGGATTCCTTTAAGATTTACCGCATTATCTTCAAGAACATATTTCGATTTTTCTTAAGTTCCATGTCTGCCTTTGCGCTTGATTACGGAATTTTTAACTTCCTTAATATAATGCTTACCGCATCGATGCCCAAGAGCACCAAACTCTTCATTGCGACTTTTGTTGCAAGAACGGTATCTTCCTTATATAACTACACGGTAAACAGAAAGCTTGTCTTCAAATCAAAGACCAGGAAACGTCGCTCAATGCTTCGCTACTATATTTTGGCGATTTGCCAGGTGAGCATTTCCTACGGACTGGTATTCCTGCTTTCAACAGTATTTGATGCAGGCACAGGCCTTGAAGCAATCCTTAAGCTGATTGTTGATATCACACTTTTCCTTTTCAGTTTCAGGATTCAGCAGGGCTGGGTATTTAAATAGGAAGTAAACTTATCAGTGAGGTATATATAAATGAAAGCCAGTAAAGTAATACTTAGAATTCTGTTGGTTCTTGTTACCTTCTTGCTTGTAACCTTCATCGGAGCCTACGCTACACTTTATACAATCTGTAACGGCCCCAGTGAAAGCGCCAAGCAGATGTTCGTAACCACCATGCTTGAGACAGGAGCGTTAAAGTTCCTTGCCAAGTGGTATTTCTCAGAAGAAGAGATAGCACAGTTCACACAGAATAACGGAATGATTCATAACGACGCAGAGGTTGACACAGACCTTATCGTTATCTCCGATGATGTAGCCGAAGCAGAAACCGATGAGGAATTCGACGAGAACGGTATCAGAATCGAGGAGATTACAGGCCGTACATTCTTTGCAAAGATGATGATTATAAAGGACCCTTCAAGAGTCACATCCACCACGATTTATCCCTGGTCGGATCTTAACCATTCCAAAGATGGTAAAACACTTGAAGAGCTTGTTACAGAAGGCGATTACCTCGCAGGTATCAACGGCGGTGAGTACGAATCCTCAGGTAACTGGGGCGGACTTCCCAAAGGCGTTGTGGTTTGTAAAGGCGAGATTCAGTTTAACCGTCCCGAAAACGGAGACGTGCTTGTAGGTTTTTCCAAAGACCACAAGCTTGTAATCAAAGACATCTCCAACTTCTCAGCCGAGAATGCTGCAAAAGTTGTTGAAGAAAACGAAATCATGGACGCTGTCTGCTTCAAGGATTTAAACGGAACAGACAACAACCATTTCACAAAACTTATTGTTAACGGAGAAGCTACCCAGATAACAGGTTCCGGTTCAGGTGCAAACCCCAGAACCGCTATCGGCCAGCGTGCAGACGGTGCTGTTCTTTTCCTTGTATGTGACGGACGTGGTGCAAGCGGACACCTTGGTGCTACTGCTGCCGACGTAATCGGAATCATGCAGGATTACGGCGCAGTTAACGCTGCCAACCTTGACGGCGGAAGCTCCTCATCAATGTATTACAACGGCCAGTATGAGATGACCAGTGTTACACTTTACTACTCCACTTCATCCTGGCGTCTTCCCACAGCTTTTGTGGTGACCAAACCCTAATAGAAAGGAGCTGCAAAAGTGAGAAGAGACGACGATTTTGAAATGTTAGATTTGGATAATGATACTTCCTACGAAGAAGGTGGCGAGTACTACGAAGACGGTGAGTACTACGAGGAGGAATACTACGAAGAAGAGTATCCCGACGGCGAATACTACGAGGAAGAATATTATGAAGAGAAGCGCCCCGCCAAGCGTAAAGACAGCAAGGCAAGGTCTCTCGGAAGTGATTATAATCGAAACGGCTACGGCACGGATTATGACAGAAACTACAGAAAATCCGACAGAAAACGAAGCCGCGGATACGACAGAGATTACGGCTACATGAACGAAGGAAAGAAGAAGAAAAAGGTTTTCTGGCCTATCTACTTTATCTTCGTATCATTAATGGTTCTCGGATGGCTCGCAGTAATCATGTACTGCAAGAACTGCCTTGTAAAATATGAGGCTTCACAGCCTGAGAACGTTATTGCCGATATCGCGAAGGATCTTTCTGCAGGCAAGCTTGACGGATTCAACTTCAC
>JAGACI010000147.1 GCA_017614185.1 Lachnospiraceae bacterium
AGCGCGATGACAAACTCCGGAAACGATTTTTATATTACAAAGGAAGGCTATGAGAGAGTCAACCTCAATGCAAGGCCTGATGTGGTTTATGTTTTCTTAAAAGATGGTGTGGATCCTGAAGCCTTTGAAGAAAAGCTTTCCGAAATGTACGGTGGAACGGCAAAGGATGCCATAGGAGTTAACGGAGAAGCAGGCAGCCTTGAAGAGCGAATTAAGGCAGTCGCTGACGAAAAGATTGCGACCCTCCTTTCACAGTACGGCGTAACTTCAATCGACTACGCGGTTCGTATCGGCGATGAAGTAATAACAGGAAATAACAGAAATTATGTGATAAGAGAAATAACAAACTGGAGAGGAATGCTTAAGTCGCAGGTTGAACCCATTGCCGAGAGCACAAAAACATTCACTACAGTGGCACTTATTGTAACAGGCATAATCGTTGCAGTAATTCTCGGAATTATTGCCTCAACAAACGTAAGAAGACAGCGCCAGAGACTCGGAATCATGAAAGGCCTTGGATATTCGTCAAAGGATCTTATGACCCAGATGGCACTTCGAATTATGCCGGTAACTGTTGTATCGGTAATTCTTGCCTCGATTCTTGCGATAATTGTTAACAAGGCTTTCTGGCTTTCACTTTTTGGAACACTTGCAGATACCAACTATGGAGTAATTGTTGTAACAGACATCTTTATGATTTTGCTTTGTTACTTTGCGACATATTTAGGAGCAGGCAAGATTAAGAAGATTTCAGTAAACGAATTGATGACGGAGTAGATACTTTGATGAGAAAGAATATTTTTAAAATTTCACTTGGTTTAATCGCTTTCGCTGCCTTTTGGGGCTTATCCGGTCCATTGACCATGACAGTCAAAGCGGCAGAAAGCGATGAAAGAATATACTGTGTCGGCTCTGTAAGCAAGGTTTATGTGACAGCAGCCGTAATGAAACTTGTTGATGAAGGAAAAGTAGAACTTGATGAGCCTGTAACGACTTATCTTCCTGCCTTTACAATGGCTGATGAAAGATATAAGGACATTACGGTTCGAATGCTTATGAACCACACATCGGGAATCATGGGAAGCACACAGATTGGAATGTTCCTTTTTGATGACAACGAGACTGCTCACCATGACAGACTCCTTGATGTTTTGGCCACTCAAAGACTTAAGGCGGCTCCGGGCGAGTATGCGGCATACTGTAATGACGGATTTGATCTTTTAGAGCTTATAGTAGAGAGCGTAAGCGGCATGTCCTATACGGATTATGTTGAAAAAAACATCGCTCTACCCTTGGGAGCTTCAAATACAGGGTCAGCAAAGAGCCTATATGGAAGTAAGCTGATTGCTCCAAACTATGACTCTTCAAACATGCACCATAAGGATGAATACACGTTGGCAATAGGAGCGGGCGGAATCATGGCAACAGCTTCTGATGCCGCAGCATTCGGAGCATCATTTTTTAAAGGAGATACCACTCTTTTAACTGAAAAATCGAAATCATTAATGGCGACCAGATGGAAAGAAGGCGAGTATATTGACGGATGCGGCCTTGGCTGGGACTATGTCGAAGAGCTTAAGTATGAAAAAGAGGGAGTAAAGGTACTTGGCAAAGGCGGTGACACCGGTTCGAACCATGCATCTTTGCTGGTTGCTCCCGATGAAAAGATAAGCATTTCAGTTCTTTCCATAGGCGGCAGCAGCTCATATAACCAGCTTGTGGCTGAGGCTATACTTGACGAAGTGCTTAATGACCGTGGAATAGAGGTTAAGGAACCTGAAACCGAGGTGTATGAAACTGTTAACGAAATACCTTCTTCGTTTGATGAGTTTGCAGGAATGTATGTATCCAATAACGCTTTGGAAGGCGGTGTAAGTGTCTGCGATATTACCTTCCCGGAGCATAAATATATGCATGTAGAAAGCATCTCACCCTTTAAGACAACCGAAACTGATTATCTTTTGACAAAGGATAACAGGTTCGTGGAGCTTGCTTTTGAGATTGAAGAGGGCAAGGTGGATGAAGCCAGGATCTCAGCAAACCCTGCTTTAATAGAGTTTGTTAAATCTGAGGATGGACAGGTGTACTTTGGCGCTGAGTTTAAGCAGGTAATCCCCGGCCTTGGAAGTATTGAAAGAAAGACATTTACAGGAGAAAGGATGGAAGGCAATCCTGTCAATATGGATATACTGGCTTCATGGGCGTCTGTCAGTATGAAAGATTTCCTTTTATACACGGATATCAATTCTTCAATGGATTATGAAATGCCTACAGTAAATCTTGTGATGAATGAGGCGCTCCCCGGATATGTCTTTGCGATAACGGGACGTGGCAGCAGGCTTTTAAAGATAGTCGACAAAGAATCTGCCGTTTCCTTCCAGACCATTCCTTCGAGCTCAAACAGAGATTTGATTGATATTAAACTTTCCGCCGGTGAACTAGGTCCCGAGCTTATATCAAGCTCAGGAAACAGATATGTCCTGGAGGACTCTATACCGGTATTCGACGGCGATACAAAGGAAGTAAAGCTTGATACATATAACGCTTCATGGTTTGCAATAGATGATTCACTTGGAAATACAAGTGTTTCTATGGAAAAACCTGATAATGCCACAATTAATGTGTTTAACAAGTATGGTGAAATAGTTTATACTACAGATGTGGCAGACGCATCAAATGACATACCCCTGCCAAAGGGAGGAAGAATTCTTTTCCTCGGGAAAACAGGGGGAAGCATTACGATTAATTAGATTTATTACTTTTCGAGGCTGCGCACATTCTTATTGGTCAGCATAAACAGTGCAACAACTGCCATAAGAACGCCCGAAACCTGAATTACAAGGGCGGAAGCGCGGCCTACGGAGAGGGCAGAGGTCTTTGCTATGGCATCAGCCAAAACGCCTGAGACAGCATATGCCACAACATATCCCATCTGGGATAAGAAGCCGATAAAGCCCCATGCACGGCCCTGAACCTCATCGGGGATATTGGTTCTTGTAAGGTAATCAAGTGCATTGTTTGCGAAGGGAAGCATTGCAAAGAATGCGAAACCTGAAATGCACATAAGCACTATGTTTTCTTTTATTCCAAAACAAAAGATAAAGCAGCCTGCTAAAAGTAAGGAGATGCCAAGGAGATTGGCAAATCCTTTTTTTATTCCCTTTATTCCAAGGAAAAGACCTGACACAAGCATTCCCGAAGCACAGACTGTCTCGGTGATTCCAAGAGTTTTGGAATCTGTAAAAGATAAAACCGTGGGTTCTGCAAGAATCTGGAATACACCCATAAAGAGTGTGATAGCCGAGGAAATCATTACAAGGGCAAAAACGCCCTTCTTGGAATGCACGGTGTTCCAGCCAAACTTCATGCTCTCAAGGAAAGGCTCGGGTTCTGCCGCTTCCTTGGCCTCGATGTTCTTCCTTACGATAGCGGTAGCCGCAACGGTAAGGATAAAGGTTGAGATATCGATAACAAGCAAAAGCTTAACATCGCTTACCGCAAGAAGAAATCCTGCGATAACGGGGGATAAAAGGTATCTTGCACTTCCCGCCAAAGATACAAGTCCACCGGCCCTTGAGTATTCTTCCTTGGTAAGAAGATCCGTGATCGTGCTTCTGTATGCCGGCTCAAGAAGTGCAGAGAAGACCGCACTTACAAAGATTCCGACGCATATGATGGGAAGGGTTGCCTTTCCAAGAAGCATCATTATAAGGATAAACAGGATTCCAAGTCCCGAGAGGCCGTCGCCAAGCATCATAAGAAGGCGCCTGTCATATCTGTCTGCAAGGATTCCTGCGGGGATACTAAGAACCAATGTGGGAAGGAAGCCAAGAAGGGTTACAAGTGCCATTTCCGCCGCGCTTCCTGTTTCATTAAAGATATAAACTCCAAGACCGAAGCTTGTAAGCCCTCCTCCTATTGAAGAGATCAGTTCGCCGGTCCAAAGGAGTAGAAATTTACCAAAATTACTGCTCTTTTTCACTTTATTTCTCCTACTGTCCAATCAGGTCTGCGATAAAGCTCATGGTTCCTTCTTTGGCACCAAGGGCTTTCTCGACAAGTTCAATAAATACCAACATGTCGTCTTCGCTATACTCTGAATCATCAAAGACTTTGTTACTTAAGGTAAGAAGAAGCTTGACTCTGCTTTCGATTCGTTCGCACTTGAAGAGTCCTTCTTCTATTCCCTCCTTTACTACTTCAGACAAGAGGGGAGTCGCTTCAAGAATCAGTTTCTCCGACATCTTCTCGTGTAAGATGATGTTCTCGGGAAGATTAAGAGTATCGATAAGGCCTGTCTCATCACCTCTTACCTGGAAACAGGTAAGAAATGTAAAAAGCTTTTGAAGAGTCGGCATATCGGATGCGAGAGCTTCCTTCGCTTTTACGATTTCATTTGAAAGGAGGTAATTAATCACTTCCTCAAGGGTCGCTTCCTTACTTTCAAAATAGTAGTAGTAGGTGCCCTTAGCTATGCCTGCCTCGTGGATAATCTCATCGATGCTTGTGTTCTCGTAGCCTTTGCTTATAAACAGCTTGTAGGCTATTTCAATCAGTTCCTGTTTGCGTTTCTCACCTTTTGTCATGTTTTTCTCCGTATAATCAGCTGAAATATATTGTGTACACATTAAACCGACTACTAGTCGGTTTTGATAAATTGATTATAAACACGTTGATTTATCTTTGTCAACAACTTTTTCGACTGACAGTCGATTTTTATTTTTCGAAAGTTTATATTAAAGAATGCACATGTTGACTAAATGTGCTATAATCCCTAGTGGAAAAAATTGAGTTTTATTTCATATAAAAAAAGGAGAATTACAAATGAATCTTTCACCACTTCAGAAAGCAAGATATGAGTACAGCCCCAAGCTTCCTGCAATGCTTCGTGGCGGTATCTCAGAGATTTGTGTTAAGGATGGCGCTCCCACACAGAGCGTAGCCGATCAGGACAAGATTAAGGCTCTTTTCCCCAACACATATGGTAAGAACGAAATCACATTCGTTAAAGGCAGCAACACATCTGCTCCTAAGAAGCAGGTTGTAGGCGTTATCCTTTCCGGCGGCCAGGCTCCCGGAGGACACAACGTTATCTGCGGTCTTTACGATGCTATCAAAGCTACTAACAAGAGCAACGTACTCCTTGGTTTCAAGGGCGGCCCTTCAGGACTTATCGATGACGATTACATCGAGTTTGACGACGCTTACATCGATGCATACAGAAACACAGGTGGTTTCGATATCATCGGTTCCGGCCGTACCAAACTTGAGACAGAAGAGCAGTTCAAGATTGTTACAGAAGTTGCCAAGAAGCATGGCCTTACAGCTATCGTTATCATCGGTGGTGACGATTCCAATACAAACGCAGCTGTTCTTGCTGAGTACATGGCTGCTCACAACACAGGCGTACAGGTTATCGGATGCCCTAAGACAATCGATGGCGACTTAAAGAACGAGGACATCGAGGCTTCATTCGGTTTCGATACAGCTACCAAGACATACTCAGAACTTATCGGTAACATCGAAAGAGATGCTAACTCCGCTAAGAAATACTGGCACTTCATCAAGGTTATGGGTCGTTCGGCTTCACACGTAGCACTTGAGTGTGCACTTGAGACACAGCCTAACATCTGCCTTATCGGCGAGGAAGTTGCAGCCAAGAAGATGTCTCTTGCAGCAATCACAAACTACATCGCAGATTCAGTTGAGAAGAGAGGAAACAACGGCGAGAACTTCGGTGTTGCTATTATCCCCGAGGGTATCGTAGAGTTCGTTCCCGAGTTCTCAAAACTTATCGCTGAGATCAATGAG
>JAGACI010000148.1 GCA_017614185.1 Lachnospiraceae bacterium
AGCTGTTCTTGAGACAGTTAAAAGCTCTAAGCCTGAGATGATTCCTCTTGCAGCTGTTCAGACAGGTGAGATTGGATTATCCACAAACTACGGCGAAGTTGACTTCTTAAATGACGACAGATACAAACCCATCGGTGTTCTCATGGGCGACGATCTCACAGTTACAGACCTTTACGGAACAGAGAGATTCAAGAATCTTTGCGAACTCGTAAGAGGATGGTACAACAATGGTCTTGTAATGCAGGATGCTGCTACAACCAACTCTGCAGCAGCTGAGACAATGTCATCAGGCAACTACTTTGGTTACCTTGCAGCATACAGCTATCCCGAAGAGGATACAGCAGCAAGCCTTGAGGCACAGGTTGCAGGTTATGACCTTGGCGCAAAGATAATCGGTGATGCTTATCTTTCAACAAGTGACATCAACGCAATCACATTCATGGTTGCATCTACAACAGATGTACCTGAAGCAGCTCTTAAGTTCCTTGACCTTACATACACAGATGCTGACGTAATCAACCTTCTTATCTATGGTATCGAAGGCAGAGACTATGTATTCAATGAGGACGGTTCAGTTTCTTATCCCGAAGGACAGGATGCAGCAACAGTTCCTTACACAGCACAGCTTTCATGCGGTACTTTGGGTAACTTCTTCAAGATGTATCAGATGGGCGTTGCCAACGATGCATCCCTTGAGTGGGAGCTTGAGCAGAACAAGTCAGCAAAGACATCACCTGCAATGGGCTTCACATTCGATTCAAGCAATGTTAAGACTCAGTACACAGCAGTACTTAACGTAATATCCCAGTATCTCCCCGGACTTATCTGCGGAAGCCTTGATCCCGACACAGAGATCGAGAAATTCCAGTCAGCATTAATGGATGCGGGATATCAGGATATCTTAGACGAAAAGCAGGCTCAGCTTGATGATTGGAAGGCTTCCAAGTAAGAGTTTTGAAAGGGTATAAAAGTGGAGAAAACATTGGCTGTAAAAAAGAAAAAAAGGTGGAGTAATCTTCCTCTGGCACTCATTGCCTTACCGGGAGTTCTATACCTTGTCATAAACAATTACATACCCATGTTTGGAGTGTTCCTCGCATTCAAGAAATACAGTCTCAAAAAGGGTGTATTCGGAAGCGACTGGAGCGGTTTAAGTAACTTCAAGTTCCTCTTTAAAACCAAGGACGCATGGATTATGACGAGAAACACCGTGGTTTATAACCTCGCGTTTATCGTAATCGGCACAGTCGTTGCGATAGCTGTCGCAATCATGATGTGCGAACTTGGAAACAGGAAGAGAGTTAAAGCTTATCAGGCTCTGCTTTTACTGCCCAACCTTTTATCCTGGGTTGTTATCGGATTTATCGTATATGCATTCTTAAATGCAGACTCAGGCTACTTAAACAATACCGTACTTAGGACACTGGGGATTAACCCCGTGTCCTGGTACGCTACCACAGGTCCCTGGCCGGCAATCCTTATAATAGTATTCCTCTGGAAAAACATGGGTTACCAGTCAATCGTCTACATGGCAAGTATCGCCGGAATTGACAAGTCAATCTTTGAGGCGGCAGCCATCGACGGTGCGGGGAAGATGAAGCAGATTTTCAAAATCACGCTTCCGATGCTTAAGCCCACAGTAATCACTCTGGTGCTTATGTCGATAGGAAGAATCTTCTATTCGGACTTTGGTTTGTTTTACCAGGTGCCCCAGAACTCAGGTGCACTCTTTAACGTAACTCAGACAATCGATACATACGTATACCGCGGACTTATGGAATTAAATGATGTCGGTATGTCTGCGGCTGCAGGTTTGTATCAGTCATTTGTCGGATTCATTCTCGTTCTTATCGCCAACTTCGTGGTAAGAAAGCTTGATCCCGACAACGCATTATTCTAAGGAGGAGTGGAGATGACAGAGAGTAAAACTTTCAACAGAGTTTCCACAGTAATCCTTACGATTATGGTGGTAATCGCAATGCTTCCTATAATTCTTATTGTGATGGCTTCCTTTACCGCAGAGCAAACTCTAATAAGAGACGGCTACAGATTCCTTCCTTCGGAATTCAGCCTTAACGCATATTACTACATGCTTAAACAGGGAAAGATAATCCTTCGTTCATACGGAGTATCATTCCTTGTAACATTCGGTGGAACGGCAATAAGTGTCCTTCTTACCACAATGCTTGCCTACCCTATGGCAAGAAAATCATTTAAATACAGAAATGCGCTTGCATTCTTCGTGTTTTTTACAATGCTTTTCAATGGAGGAATTGTTCCTTCATATATTATGTGGACGAGATTTTTCCATATAAAGGATACCATCTGGGCGTTGATGATTCCCAATTACCTTGTAACGGCATTCAACGTAATCCTTGTAAAAAACTATTTCCAAAACAGCGTGCCCGATTCTCTTATAGAAGCTGCACAGCTTGACGGAGCAAGTGAGTTCCAGATTTTTGTAAAGGTTATGCTTCCTTTGGCAGTACCAACGGTTGCAACAATAAGCTTATTTACGGGAATCGCATACTGGAACGACTGGACCAACGGTCTTTACTACGTAAACAATGAGAAGTTTTACAGCATACAGCAGCTGCTCATGAAGATAATGAGTAACATACAGGCCCTAAGATCCAATTCGAATGCATCCTTACTTGGAACGGGAGCGGTTGAACTGCCCAGCACCTCAGTAAGAATGGCGATGGCAGTTATCGGAATCCTTCCTATCGTTATCATTTACCCCTTCGTACAGAAGTATCTTGTTAAAGGTGTAATCGTCGGTGCGGTAAAAGGATAACAAAAAGATAAATTTTGACATTCGTTTGGTTATTAAAGGGAAAGAGAAAAGAAACCAACTCACCTACAATTTAATTATCCTAATAATGGGGTATTAAAGACAGGAGGACTTTATAATGAAAAAGAAACTTATTTCCATGCTTCTTGCAGGCGCTATGGTTATGACAGCTCTTACAGGCTGTGGCGGAAGCGCACAGAGCACATCTACAGATGCAGCTCCTGCAACAACAGAGGAGACAGAGGCTGCAGCCCCTGCAGCAGAGACTGAGACAACCGGAGAGGAAGTAGAGATTTCATTCTACACAACAGAGACCGGTAAGGATCAGATGTTCCAGGATATCATTGCTGACTTTGAGAGCAAGAACCCCGGAATCCACGTTGAGTACATCGCAGCAGGTGATGATCAGCTTCAGCAGTGGATGGCACTTTATTCAAGTAATGAAGGCCCTACAGTATCTCTTATGGATCCCATCAACATCTGGGAGAACCAGGAGAGAATGCTTGAGTTCACAGGTATGTCTTTCGTAGACAACATCGAGCCTTCAGCATTAAGCACAATGACATTTGACGGTAAGGTATATGCAGTACCTCAGACAGCAGCAGGCGTTGGCCTTCTTTACAACAAGGCTGTTTGTGACGCAGCAGTAGGCGGTGACTTCGATCCTTCAACAATCAAGACCCGTTCAGACCTTGAGGATCTCTTCAAGAAGATTGAAGCTACAGGTGTTGACGCTACATGCTTTACAGGTGTTAACTGGTCACTTGGTTCACACTTCCTTTGCCAGGTTTACGGCGCAGCAATCGGTTCTACTGAAGAGAGAGTTGCATATGTAAACAGCATTATCGCAGGTGAGACCAAAGAGATTGACAACGATGTATTCAATGGCTACATGGATACATTCGATATGATGGCTAAGTACAACCACAACCAGGCAGATCCCCTTGTTGGTGACGTAAACATCGACGCTGCAGCATTGGCAGCAGGCGAGTGCGGCACATGGTACATGGGTGACTGGGCTTGGACATTCTTAGGACCCATCGTAACAGAGGATCAGGAGTTCGGACTTCTTCCCATTCCTCACTCTGACGATTCAAACGATCCTTTAAACCAGAGCATTGCTACATCATTTGCTAAGGGTTACTGCGTAGACAAGTCTCAGAACACAGAGGCACAGCAGGCAGCAGGCCTTAAGTTCGTAGAGTACATCACATCTGATTCTTATGCAGAAGAGCAGATGGCTAAGGTTTGCGGACAGGCTCTTCCTTACAAGAATGCACAGGTTACAATCGAGAGCCCTCTCGGACTTTCAACCGCAAGCTACATCGCAAACGGCAAGACATATGACTTCTACGGAACACCCAACCTTTGCCCTTCAGACATCTGGTATGAGTGCGGTGCTTATATGTGTGAGTACCTTGCAGGCGCATCAGACAGAGAGACATTGGCTGCAAAGATTGACGAGTATTGGTCACATCAGGAAGCAAGATAATTTAAGCTAAACTGATAAAGGAAATTGAATGCGGGAAGTTTCTTAACTTCCCGCTTTCTTTAAAGGGAGAGATGATGACTAAGAATTTTGGAAAGAAGCTTAAGGATGTTCTTTGCTTCGCAGGCTTCGGATTACCTTCATTCATAATCTGGGCAAGCGTAGTTGTTATTCCTTTTGCTTATGGAATATGGATTACTTTCACAGACTGGAACGGCCTTGCAATGGAAATCCACTATGTGGGAGTCAAGAACTACCTTGAAGTCTTTACGGACTCTACATTTATCACATCGTTTTTAAAAACGGTAATATACGCGTTATTTACGGTTCTCGCAAGTAACGTTATAGGTTTCCTTCTGGCTCTTGCCGTAACAAGCGGAATCAAGGGACAGAGCTTTTTCAGAACCGGATTCTTCACACCCAATATCATCGGTGGAATTATCTTAGGTTACATTTGGAACTTCATTTTCTCATATGCACTCACCGCATTCGGTAAGAGCATCGGGGTTGAATGGATGTCAACATCCTGGCTTACCAACCCTACGAGAGCATTAATCGCGCTAATTATTGTCAGCTCATGGCAGATGAGCGGATATTTGATGGTTATATATATTGCGGGACTCACTGCAGTTCCCAGAGAGTTACTGGAAGCAGCGTACGTTGACGGTGCGAGCGGATGGCAGGTTGTAACAAGGGTTAAACTTCCCCTTATCAAGAACTCAACCGCAATCTGTATCTTCCTTTCAATCTCCAGAACATTTATGTCCTTTGACATGAACCTTTCACTTACAGCCGGCGGACCTTATAAGTCAACCGAGCTCATTGCCTACAAGATCTACCAGACAGCTTTCACAAGCATGGAGTTTGGTAAAGGACAGGCTCAGGCGATTGTATTGTTTGTAATCGTTGCAGTCATTTCCTTATTGCAGGTTTACTTTACAAGGAGAGGGGTGGAAGAGCAATGAGTAAGACCAAAAGAAGAGTTACATTTATCGTCACACTCGCAGTGCTTATACTTTTCATGGTTCCCTTCTTCGTGCTGGTGAACAATACGTTTAAGCCTACAGCAGAATTCGTTAAGACTCCTTTCAATCTTCCGAAGAATTTTACTTTGGAGAACTACACGATAGCGATTGACAGGATGAACTTCTGGAAGGCGCTTAGAAATACATTCGTAATAACATTCTTTACAGTAATCTTTAACATGCTTGTGGGAAGTATGACAGGATATCTTTTCGCAAGAAAGAGATGGAAGATTAACAAGATTATTTTTGGAGCGTTCCTCGCATCAATGGTAGCACCTTTCCAGGTTTATATGATTCCCCTTGTAAAAATCTATGCGGGAATGTTCGGACTCTCCAATAACTTAGGAATGGTTATCTACATAGCGGTAGGACTTAACCTTCCTTTTGCGGTATTCCTCTACAAAGGATTTACGGAAGGAATTCCCGAAGAACTTGATGAGGCCGCAAGAATAGACGGATGCGGATTTACCAAAACATTTTTCAGAATCATAATGCCGCTTCTTAAGCCCATTATCATTACAGTAACAGTATTCGTGGCTATGGGAGTATGGAATGATTACCTTATGTCAAGCCTTTTCCTTACAAAGACTGAGACAAAGACACTGGCGATTGCAATTAAGACATTTTTGACCAACCATTCGGCAGAGTATTCGCCCATGATGGCGGGACTTCTCCTTGGTATCCTGCCTGTACTGGCATTCTACCTTATCGGTCAGAAATACATCATTGAAGGCGTAGTTGCCGGAAGCGTAAAAGGCTAATTTTGTTTTGAACTTAAGAATGTGCCCGGAGTGCAGCCGTAAAGCTTTTTGAAGGTATTGATGAAGGATTTCACGTTAGGGAATCCGTTCTCAAATGCACAATCGGTAAGATTGGTCTTTCCTGCGGAAAGCTGCTCGGCGGCATGGGAGGCGCGAACAAAGTTTAGATATGAATGAAAGGTTACTCCGAGGGAATCCTTGAAGAGCCTTGAAAAATACGTGGGTGAGTATTGGAAATATTCGGCTACATTCTCCATGGAAAGTTCTTCCTTGTAATGATTTTCAATGTAGTCGGTGAACTTAATGGTGATATCGGAATTGTTCATTCCGGCCTTGTCTTTGACATCCGAAGAAGTACAGTACTTGGCTATGATAGCCATGAGCGCATAGGTTTTGCTCATAAGGATGAAAGGATACTCCTTGTCATCCGGATCAAGGTTATAAACCTCGAGCGCAATCTGACGTATCTCGGCTGTTATGAAGGGCAGATTCGGATTAAAGAAAAAGAGGTTTTTGCCAATCCACTTCTCTATAAAGGGAGCGGAGAGAATGAAACTGATTCCCGTGAAGTGATCTTCAGGAGAGACATAGCTGCAGGAGTGTAACTCACAGCTGTTTACGAGAATCCAATCAGACTCCTTCATATCAAAGTTTGAGGAGCCTGCGTTAAAGCGAATATTGCCGGTTAAGTTGATGGTAAGCTCGATGCTTCGATGCCAATGAAGAGGCGAATAAATAAGTCTGCCCTCTAAGTTATGGCGGTAGATCTGAACAGGAAGCATACCGTATATA
>JAGACI010000149.1 GCA_017614185.1 Lachnospiraceae bacterium
AATGTGATAAGTGATTCCCGAATCATCGCCCGCAAAAAACTTTGCAAACTTATCTCCAAGTCCAAGCGCATCTCCGCCACCTGTAAGAATAAGAACATTTTTAACTTCTTTTCTTACCTCGTAATCAGTCTCTGAAAATTCCTGCCTTATAGGGACAAAATCAGCTCCGCATAAAACCTTGGCAGAGGAATCCGCCAGCTCTTTTTGCTTTTTTTCATCTGCAAAAAGATTATAGTTTAAAACAAGATCGGCACTTATGTGTCTGTCAGTTCTGTCATCAATATATCCCGTTTTGGTGACTGCCTTTAAAGCCTTTAAGTACTCATCCGTAACCCTGTAACTGTCAATCATAAGAAAGCTTATGTTTAGCTTTTTAATAAGCCCGATGAGCTCCGAAAGTTCCTCATTTATGGGAGTTTCCATCACATCTTTCGCAGAGTAAGCCGCAAGACAATAAGCCTCGTAGCCTCTCTCATTTATAAGAGAAACCGAGTCTTCGTTGCAGGTAATAAAACAAATGTCTTTTTTGTCGGGAAAAGCATCCGCTATGGTAAGACATCTCATTATGTGGCCTGCACCTATGCTGTTACTTCCGTCAGCTCTGAAAGCAATCATAATGTCACCTATTTATTCCAGTTTCCGAGAATCTCATCTATTTTATCAGCCTGGTTTTGGTACTCACCCATTTCGGGTTTATACTCTTCCATTCTCTCTTTGTAATCATCGGCACGCGAGTTCCCCGCTGCCTTAAGAGCATAGTAAGGAATCGCCTGATAGTAGTACTTGCCCACGTTTCCAAGCTCTTTTTCTTTGGGTGAAATCGACTCGAAATCCGCTTCCTTCTGACAGATCCAGGTGTTAATTCTGTAGAAGTTCCTGTCATCAAGACGGTATTCCATGTTGTTAAATGTAACGCTGTAACTGCCGCCGTAGTCTCTGATTTCGTTTATCATTCCGATTCCCATGCCGACAAAGATAAGCACAAGGATTACGAGAATTATTTTATATGTAATTCCAATCTTTGTTGTATTATTGGCAGAAGCTCTATTCTGATTCATATTTAGCCTCCATTGCCTCACATAGTCTTGCATTCATCTTTGCGGGTGTCAGTTTGTCAAATTCATCCATCTCCTCATATGGAATATCAAAATAGTAGGAGATGATGCATCTTGCGTTCTCTTTAAGAACAGCATATGTTTCCATATGCTTTTCGCTAAACCCGTCGGGGTGATAGCTGTAGTATTTGGAAGTCGGGTCAAATTTTTCAACATAATCTTTATATCTTTTTAAGAAGCTTGAATAATAGTCTCCGACATTTGTCGCTCTCCTGTCCAGCCCTTCGTTAAACTCATAGGTGCCGGGTTCATATATATTGGCAAATTCCTGCAAAGAACTGATGCTGTAGATAATATTCTCATAGGCAGCGCACATCATGTTTACTCCATGATACTCCCTGAAACCCTCTTCCTCACTGAAATTTCTAAGTGAGTTCTCTTCAAACATTTTATTTAACGCATAATACTGCTCGGTATCCTCATAGTAAGAAAGGGTGCTTAGAATCTCAGCCTTATTGCTTTTAGCCTGTCTTGCCTTTATTGATCTGGCGATGCTGTAAGCATTTTTCATACAGACTATCTCTGCAAGAATAAGCGCAACAAGAACAGCAATCACCGCAATCAATGCAGCCTTCTTGCTGTCTCTTTTGTTCTCTGCAACAACTGTATTTCTTGTCTCGTCAAAAGCCATCTTGTAGGCTTTCATCTTCTGCCTGTGTTCGGTAAACTGCTGCTTCTTGCTTCCGCAGTTGGGGCAATAGTCGCCTTCCACAGTAAGAGGGGCGCCGCAAAACGGGCATTGGGTTGTAGGTGCTTCAGCCATTTCTGTCCTCTTAGTTCTGATTCCTTGACTTAATATACTTCTTGAATTCTTCTATACCTCTTATTTCGGACCCATCATAAGCGAATGCGTCATACATTTCCTGCCACTCATTTTCAGTTATTCCGCTTACCTCGATTGCCTTTTCTTTAACTTCCAGGGCCCATTCTTCCGCAGTCTTTGATTCCTCTTCCGACAGTTTAAGTAACGATTCGCTTTCGTAGTTATCCCTGTTATAGTTGAAGTTTAGCATAATAGAGTCGTAGTATACCCACGTAAGACTGTCATTCACATATTCGCTTCCGGAAGCCAGATCCTCCTCATAACGCGCTGCGTCCTTTTCAAACCAGGTTTTGTACTGGTATAAGGAAATCATTTTATAGTGCTTCCAGTCATATATCTGATAGTTCTTACTGTTTTCCTCATAATACTTTGCTATGCCGTCATAGTCCCCTGCCTCGTACATTGCATCAAGTTCGGCATAAACGGCCTGTCTCTCATTATATGAAAGCTGATAATGTCTCTCGTCAAACTTCTCCGCAATAACATGAACAGTAAAGGCGATTAAGACAATCAAAACAACTGCAATCGCAGCTATGATAACAAACTTTGTTCCGGATTTAAGCGTTCTCTTAAACTCTTCCTCCGAATCGTCTCCCATCTCGGAAAGGTCTGCCCTGACATCCTCAAGCTTATTGAAATAATCGATTTCGGCACCGAGAATGTTAATTGACCCGCAGTAATTGCAGTAAGCCTGAGACTCTTTAATTGTAGCCCCGCATTTGGAGCATTTAATCATTTTTTCCGCATTTCCCATGTCTTTCTCAGTATAAATGTATTCCTTGACGGTATCAAGAAAAAGACTTATTCTTTTTAAAAATGTATAGCAACATTCACTACCATATGAGGGAGATAATTAATGAGCGCAAACAATCTGACTTTAATGACTGATTTATACGAGCTTACGATGATGCAGGGGTATTTCAGAAACAAGGACAAGAATACCACCGTAATCTTCGATGCATTTTTCCGTACCAACCCCTGTGGAGGCGGTTACGCTATTTCCGCAGGCCTCGAGCAGGTTATCGAGTATGTGGAAAACCTTCGCTTTGACGAAGAAGATGTGGACTACTTAAGAAGTCTCGGAATCTTTGATGAGGATTTCCTTTCATACTTAAGCACATTTAAGTTTTCAGGAGACATCTACGCAATCCCCGAAGGAAGCGTAATGTTCCCGAGAGAACCCATGATAAAGGTTGTCGCTCCCATCATGGAAGCACAGCTTGTTGAGACCGCAATTCTTAACATTTTAAATCACCAGAGCCTTATCGCAACCAAGGCAAGCCGTGTATGCTTTGCTGCAAAGGGTGACGGAATCATGGAGTTTGGTCTTCGTCGTGCACAGGGTCCCGACGCAGGAACTCTCGGTGCAAGAGCCGCAGTTATCGGTGGCTGTATCGGAACCTCAAACGTTCTTTGCGGCAAGCTTTTTGATATCCCTGTCAAAGGCACACATGCTCACAGCTGGATTATGAGTTTTCCTGATGAATACACGGCATTTAAGGCATATGCGGATATTTTCCCCAACGCCTGCTGCCTTCTTGTTGATACATATGACACCTTAAAGTCAGGTGTTCCGAACGCAATCCGCGTATTTAAGGAGATGCGTGAGGCAGGTATTCCTCTTAAGAACTACGGAATCCGTCTCGATTCCGGTGACCTTGCTTACCTTTCAAAGAAAGCAAGAAAGATGCTTGATGAGGCAGGATTTACCGACGCATTTATATCGGCTTCCAACGACCTTGACGAGTTCCTTATCGACTCACTTAAAGCACAGGGTGCGGCAATCACATCCTGGGGTGTGGGCACACACCTTATCACCTCCAAAGACTGCCCTTCATTCGGCGGTGTTTACAAGCTTTCTGCGATTATGGATGAAAACGGGAAGTTTATTCCCAAGATTAAGGTTTCAGAGAATACCGAGAAAGTTACCAACCCCGGTGACAAGAAAATTTACAGAATCTACAACAAGGAAAACGGAAAACTCAAGGCTGACCTTATCTGCCTTAAGGAAGAAGTCTTCGATGAGAACGATGACATGCTTTTATTCGATCCCATCGAGCCCTGGAAGAAGACACTTCTTAAGGGCGGCACATACACCTTAAGAGAGCTCCTTGTTCAGGTATTTAAAAAGGGCGAGTGTGTTTACCACTCACCCAAAGTTATGGAAATACGTGAAATCTGCAAGAAAGAACTCGACACTCTCTGGGATGAGACCAGACGTCTCGTCAATCCCCAGAATGTCCATGTGGATCTTTCAAAGAAGCTTTATGATACCAAGATTGAGCTTCTCGACAAGATGAGTTCTACGAACTGATAACTCTGTTTCTTCCGGACTGCTTGCCTTCGTAGAGACGGTCATCGGCTCCCTTAAGAAGCTGATTGACGGTAAGGCCGTCTTTTCGTTCCATTACACCTGAAGAAACCGTTACATGAATCTCATCCGATTCGGAAGTAAAAGTGCTTTCTTCAACACGTCTTCTGATTCGCTCGAGAATTTCGACAGCTTCCGAAATCTCAGACTGTTCGAATACAAGGAGGAATTCCTCGCCTCCCCATCTTGCAACATATCCGTGACCTTGAATATTTTTCTCAAGGATTCTGGAAACGCCTTTAAGAACGATATCTCCGGCTTCATGGCCGTAGGTATCGTTTACTTTTTTAAAGAAATCTATATCAACTATGGAAACGCAAAACGGAGTCTCATTCTCTGTGTTCTTCGCGTATACCTGATTAAGTCTCTTCTCGGCATATCGACGGTTAAAAAGTTCCGTAAGGCCGTCGCACTCGATAAGTTTCTTTAGGGACTTCTGCATGGTCTGGGCATTGCGCGCCATATCCCCAAGCTCATCCTTTCTGCCCGCTACCTCCTGATGTAAAAGGGCATTTAAGTTTCCTTCGGATACAGCTTTAAAATACTTGTCCACTTTCTCGATGGCGGACACAAAACGCTGTCCCGATGCGGCACTCGCTGCGCCGATTCCTATAACAAGAACGATTCCTATTAAGATAAGCGGAATAAGAGCTTTGATAAGGCTCTTTTGTATATCTTCCGACGGTTTGCCGGCAAAGATCATTCCGATTATCTGATTCTCAGAGTTTTTGATCGGTGCATAGTAGGCATAGTAATTGGTTTCGCCGATTGCGGTATCATCATAGAAGTTGGTCTTGCCCTGATTTAAGACTTCTTCAAGAATCTTATTGGGACAGCCGAATCCGACCGGCCTGTTTCCGGTATCGGAACCGATTGTCGTTAAGATAATGGTATCAGCATAGTAGATGGTAATTTCAATATCTGTCTTTGCCTTTAAGTCATCGATAAAGGAATAGTCTCTTGTGATTACGGTATCACCTTTTTCAAGCTCATACTTCGTCTTGCCACTTGAAACATCAGAGGTAAGAACAAAGTCTCCGGGATAGGTGTAATCATAGTAAAGAAGCACTGCGTTACCGACGTTTTCAAGTTCTTTTCTCGCCTCGCCAAGCATCGCGAATCTGAAGGAATAATATCCGCAGACCGCAAGAATAAGGCCAAGTCCGATTACAGGTAAAACCGCACGTACAAGAAATTGTTTTTTGATATTCCAGCTTCCGTTCATATGCCTCCTTCGCAGGACTATGCGTTAGCCTGCTCCAAAAGAATCTGCATCTTATCCAAAATATTCTCGGTATCTTTCAAAAGATTTTCGGCATCCTTGTCTATGATGCCTGTCTTAGTATATTTGTAAGTAAAAAACGGAACTCCGACCGCGGTGAAGGTCATTTTGTTTTTAAACTGTGAAAGGACCTCGGGTATACGCGTCGCATCAATCTTGGCACCGGGATAGAAGGTGAAAATAATCTTTTCATTCTTTCCTTTTATCTCTGTGAAAAAGAGCTTATGCGCCGCCACTCTTATAAGAGCAATTCTTAAAAGGTTTTCAACAGATGTGGGAACGGCGCCGAATCTGTCAAGAAGCTCGCCCTTCATATCTTCGCTCTCGGCCTGTGTCTCAATTCCCGTGATTCTCTTATAGATGTCGAGTTTTTGAACCTCGTTTACTATGTACTCAGCGGGAATAAATGCATCCACATCCAGATCAATAACGGTAGGGAAGTCCTTTACCTCATCAATGCCCTTAAGGCTTCTAACCGCCTCGTTTAACATCTTACAGTACATCTCATAGCCGACAGCCTCCATGTGGCCGTGCTGCGTTCTTCCAAGGAGGTTTCCCGCACCTCTTATCTCAAGGTCCCTCATCGCAATCTTGAAACCGCTTCCAAGATCGGTGAACTCTCTTATCGCCTCGAGTCTCTTCTCGGCTACCTCTGTAATCATTTTATCACGTTTGTACATTAAAAACGCATATGCAGTTCGATTTGATCTTCCGACTCTACCCCTTAGCTGATAAAGCTGTGAAAGTCCCATCTTATCCGAGTCGTGGATAATCATCGTATTTACGTTGCTTATATCAAGTCCGGTCTCAACGATAGTCGTTGAAACAAGCACATCTATTTCGCCTGCCACGAAGTCGTACATGATTTTCTCAAGTTCATGCTCTTTCATCTGACCATGCGCATAGGCTACGTTTGCCTCAGGGACCAGTCCCTGAATCTTTGCTGCTATATCCGCTATGTTGTTAACCTGATTGTATACGTAATAAACCTGTCCGTTTCTTGACAGTTCTCTTACGATGGCTTCCCTTACTATCTCTTCGTTATACTCAAGAACATAAGTCTGAATCGGCAGTCTGTCTTCGGGCGCTTCCTCTAAGATACTCATATCCCTGATTCCGATAAGCGACATGTGTAAGGTTCTTGGGATGGGAGTTGCGGTAAGAGTTAATACATCAACGTTCTCCCTGAGTTTCTTTATTTTTTCCTTGTGAGTTACGCCAAAGCGCTGCTCCTCATCGATGATAAGAAGTCCCAGATCTTTATATGCCACGTCATCAGATAAAACCCTGTGAGTTCCGATGACTATATCAACCATACCTTTTCTTAAGTCTTCGACCGTCTTTTTCTGCTGGCCTGCAGACTTAAACCTCGATAAAAGCTCCACCCTTACGGGGAAGTCCTTAAGTCTTTGGGTAAAGGTCGTGTAGTGCTGCTGTGCCAGGATTGTCGTCGGAACAAGATAAACAACCTGCTTTCCTTCCTGCACGGCTTTAAATGCGGCACGAATTGCAATCTCTGTCTTTCCATATCCGACATCACCGCAGATAAGTCTGTCCATAATCTTGGTGCTTTCCATGTCGGACTTTGTGGCTTCGATTGCAGCGAG
>JAGACI010000020.1 GCA_017614185.1 Lachnospiraceae bacterium
AAAACGACACAAAGTTTTATCCGTTATTTTAGTCCTTTTGATTGCCCTTACATTTTACATAATATCTGTTGTAAATAAGGCAAAGGATATTTTAAGCAGTAATGCATTCGACTACGGTACGGTCGAAGTAAAGGATCTTTCAAATTCAGTATCTGCTACAGGTAAAATAGTAGGTCTTGATAAAAAGAACGCGGCAACGGTTATTACCGGAGTAGAGTTTAAAGAAATCAATATCGAAGTTGGCGATTACGTTGAAGAAGGCCAGGTAATAGCAGTACTTGATTCTTCGGATATTGAAGAGAACATCGAGATAGCCAAGAAGCAGATGAACGCTTCAAACTCAAACAATGCAATAAGCGTGGGAGGAGCGCAGAGAGCTCTTTCAAACGCGGAAGTTAACAGAGATAAAGATGCAGAAAAAGCAGACGTAAACATTGCAAGAGCGTGGGATGCATATGTTAATGCAGCAAACGCCGCCAAGGAAGCTACTGATAAATACAATGATGCGGTAAACGCGAGAAAGAGTGCAGAGGATAAAAGGAACGCTGCTGCCGGAACATTGAGTGCTTCTCAATCGGCTACGACAAATCAATGGGCAGATATTTTTGATGAGAGAAGAACAAATCTTATAAATCAGCTCGGTACTTATTATATTTCTTCAGGAGCCGAATATGACGCTTTGTTGGGCTATGGAGTTGCAAACTTTGCGGGTTGTAATATTAAAGCTACGCCATTCCTTTCAGCGGTAGATGGTAACGATCCCGCTAATGCAGAATTATATGCTGAGTATTTGGAAAAGGGTCTCACTGATTTGAAGAAAAATGATGGTTCAGCCTTAAGTTCGGGTGAAGCCGACACAATTACCATGCTGATAAATGAGATGAAAAATGTCTCTAACCAATACGCAACAGCGGTATCAGCATCGAGTGCTAACCTTGCCACAGCCGAGACTGCTCTTGCATCAGCGAAATCCACTGAGGCAGCTCTCAAATCAGCTATGGACGCGGCAGATAGCACAGCAGATTCACTTTATAATACTTACCTTGATATGGTAAGAGCCAAAGAAGATACAAAGCGTATGGATGACTCAACAGTTGCTACAGCCGTAGATTCTTTGAACACCACCAGGAATACCGCTTCTGTTAGTAACCTCCCTTCAGTACAGAACATTGAAAGCCTTGAAGAACAGGTTAGTAAATGTACTATTACAGCTCCCATGTCGGGTACGGTTACAGCGGTTAATTATAAACTCGGTGACAGATATGATGGGATGAGTCCCATCTGTGTCATCGAGGATGACAGCAAATATCAGGTTTCTGCAGAGATAGATGAGTTTGATATTGCGAAGGTAAGCGTTGGACAGAAGGTAAAAATTCTTACCAACGGTACAGGCGATACCGAGCTTGAAGGTGTTGTAAAAACAATTGCACCTCATGCTACGGCAGCACTTAGTGCAACAGCAACAAACACCGCAGTTACATACAATGTTTTGATAGACATTCTTACTCCCAATGATGATCTTAAGATGGATATGACTGCAAAAGTCACAATCGTATCTGAGGAGAAAAAGAACTGCAAATGTCTTCCCATGGATGCTATCCAGAAGGACGAAGACGGAAAGCTCTTTGTTGAACTTAAGAGCGATACACCTACTCTTGGTGAGGACGGCAAACTTGTATATGAGAAAGTCTATGTAGAAAAGGGCATGGAGAGTGACTACTATGTTGAAGTCATCTCCGATGAACTTGCAGAGGGAACGGAAGTAATTATTCCTTCCGAGTACGATGACAGTTTATATGATATCTCCTGGGAGGTAGGCTAAGGAAAGCATGGAAGAACGTAAGAAGATAATTGAGCTTTCCGGAATAGTGAAGAAATTCTTCATAGGTTCTCCCAACGAGCTTACGGTTTTAAAAGGCCTTGACCTTACCGTATACGAAGGAGAATTTGTAGCGATAGTGGGAGCGTCCGGCTCCGGAAAGTCTACACTGATGAATATCATAGGCTCCCTTGACAGGCCTACAGAAGGCGGATATGTCCTTGACGGAGTAAATGTTACTTCATGTAAGGACTATGAACTGTCCAAAATTAGAAATGCCAAAATAGGATTTGTATTCCAGACCTATAATCTTATAGCCAAAACAAACGCTTTAATGAACGTCGAACTGCCTCTTTTATATGCCGGTGTAACCGGTAAAAAGAGAAGCGACAGGGCAGCAGAACTTTTGACTTTGGTAGGAATGGAAGAGAGAATGAAGCATTTGCCTGAGGAGTTATCGGGTGGCCAGAAGCAGAGGGTTGCGATAGCAAGAGCAATGGCCAATGACCCTGCAATCATCCTCGCGGATGAGCCTACAGGTGCGCTCGACTCTTCAACAGGTCGACTTGTTATGGATATTTTCCATAAGCTTCATGACGAACAGCATAAGACTATCGTCCTTATCACTCACTCCCCTGAACTCGCGGAGGAGACGGAGAGAGTTATAACTCTTAAGGACGGAGAGATAATCGGCGACAGACCGGGGAGGGGCAAAGCATGTTAATTATGGAAAACATAAGGCTTGCTCTCATGAGTCTTAAAGCCAACAAAATGAGATCCCTTCTTACGATGCTTGGTATCATAATCGGTATCAGCTCGGTTATAGGAATAATGACGGTCGGTGATTCACTCACACAGAGGGTCAACTCAAGCCTTGGAGATATGGGTTTATCAACCCTTTCGGTTGGCCTTACGTTAAAAGAGGATGAAGTAACCGGCGAAAGAGTACCATACCGTGATCCGGAAGACAGTGACTGGTTTACTTTAGAGATGCTTCAGTCATACAAGAATTCTTTTCCTGATATAGTTAAGGGATTCTCTGCACAGATTAGCGTCGGTAACGGTGAGATATCCGCAGGCACCAAGCACTATAAGATTTCTGCTGT
>JAGACI010000150.1 GCA_017614185.1 Lachnospiraceae bacterium
GGCACAGAGATGTGCATGCCTGGTGATAACGTAGAGATGACAATCGAGCTCATCCATCCTATCGCTATGGAGCAGGGTCTTACATTCGCTATCCGTGAGGGTGGTAGAACAGTAGGTTCAGGAAGAGTTGCTTCCATCATCGAGTAATCGAGAGCGAACAGCCCAACCCAATATGTAAAACTAAGGCTTCCGAGGATTTCCTCGGGAGCCTTTTTTGTTACCCGTTTTGTTACCCGGTTTCAGGCCTTTTTTGTTGCCTTTATTGTTACCTTTGATTCTGGACGCCATGCATTTGGCGGAATTTTGATGGTTGTCATATAAAATCCTGACGATTGGCTTGTCTTATATGATTGATTTTTAAGGAAATTTGGGGACGTCATATAAAACCACGATAATCAATGCGTATTATATGATGAAATTTGGAGAGATTTTTGGGCTGTCATATAAAGGACGCCAAATGGTGACAGATTATATGATGCCGATAAAACCGGAAACTTCGTATGTCATATAAATGGAGCGGAAACATCAGGAGTTATATGACAGGTCGGATTTGGAAGAACTGAGACATCATATAAATATAAGTGATATTCCTATTATTATATGACAGGTCCAATTTGAGGGGGGTGGAGCGTCATATAAGAATGAGAAGATGCTCGGATATTATATGACTCATGAAATTAAATGATTCTTAAGGTTTGCTTCATATAAGATAAAGCATTGCGTGGTAAATTGATTAGCAGGGAGATTAAGTAAACTATATATGAATATAGATATAAGGGGTTAAAGAAAATGAAGGGACATGATTTACATGAGAAACAAATTAATCAAGAAAGCTTTATGCACACTATTACTTACAGGAACAATGAGCTTTGCGGCTTGCGGAATTCCGAAGGATGGAGTTCAGGTCGTTGTTGATGGCAAGACCTATACGGTTACAGCTACGGAAAGTTCAGATGGAAACACCATTGATAAAATTGAGGTGACTTCGGACGGATCGAGTGCAACTACTGAGGTGACAGATACTAAGGCACCTGAAGCGCAGACTCCGGAGGGAACAGCGACCAAGACACCTGAAGGAACGACCACAAAGACTCCTGACGGAACAACTTCAAAGGCAGCAGAAGGAACTGCGACACCGGCTCCCACTGAAGCTCCTGCAACCAAGGCTCCTACTCCTGCACCAACACAGGCACCTGTGCAGAACACCCAGACAGCAGCTCCTACACAGGCACCCGTGACACAGAACACCAACAAGAATACTCAGCCTGCAGCAACCACACAGTATTCTGATAAGATTACAGGATATAACACTAAGGCGCCCGGCAGTACGGTTGCGGAAGGAACACCTGTGGAGGCACCTTTTAGAGACAAAGGACTTAGCGCAGAAACAATGCCTGTCCTTTACGGCAAGAAGGTCTTCATAGGAATCCCTGATGACAAGGGTGGAATCTATACAAGAGAAGGAGACCATGAAGATTCATCTTCAACAATGAAGTTTGTAAGTTATGACAGTGCCGGAATCGGATTTTGCTTTATTACAAACTACATAGACAGAACAGGTGATGTAAACGGAAAAGCTTACTTTGTATCCGAGAACGAACTTGTTTACAGGAGCGACGCAGAAGGATATGAGAACTCATATATCGGATTTACACTTCAGGATGACGGAAAGGTCAAGGTAATCCAAAGCGGCGAGTTCCCTTATATGGGACTTGATGTTTACGCTGACGGTACATACGTGCTCACAAAGAAAAGCAGATAAATCAATATAAAGCTTCCGGCCAAATATTTATAAAGGCTCGGAAGCTTTTATAATTTCTTTATATTCTCTTTGCGCTTATTTAAAAATCGTTTACTATACTCCATAATAGAAACGGAGGAAAAATAAATGAGTAACTACTTATTGGAAACAAATATGCTTACTAAGAAATACGGGGGAAAAACTGTTGTAGACAAAGTTAACCTTCATATTAAGAAGGGTGATATATATGGTCTCATCGGACCCAACGGAGCAGGTAAGACCACAATCATGAAGATGATCGCAGGTTTCGCAACCCCTAATGAAGGAGAAGTCAGTCTTTTTACCGAGAGAGACAGAACCAAGAGAATCGGCGCCTTGATCGAAGAGCCCGGAATGATTGCTTCATTCAATGCCTTCGACAACCTGAAACTTAAGGCATTGGCAATGGGCGTTTATGATAAGCAAAACATTCTTGATATCTTAAAGCTTGTAGGACTTGCAAATGATAAAAAGAAAGTCGGCCACTACTCACTTGGAATGAAGCAGAGACTTGGAATTGCACTTGCTCTTATCGGACATCCCGATTTTCTTATACTTGATGAGCCCATCAACGGACTTGATCCCGAGGGAATCCTTGAAATCAGAGAACTTATCATAAAGCTTAACAGAGAACAAAACATCACTATCATGATTTCAAGCCACATCCTTGAAGAGTTAAGCAAGGTGGCAACAACATTCGGAATCATTACAAACGGAAAGCTCATCAAGGAGCTTACTGAGTTTGAACTTAAGAATGAGAGTGAAGAGAAGATTGAGATAGTAACACCTGACACAGGACTTGCTTCTTCTGTGCTTGAGAATGAAGGGATCGTTGATTACACGGTTGTCGGAGTCGATAAGATTCACGTTTACGGAAACGACAAGGCTATTGCAGACATCAATAAGCTCCTTGTCAAGAATGATGTAAATGTATCTGAGATTCACGTGATTGGCTCAAGCCTTGAGAGTTTCTATCTTTCATGCGTAAACGGAGGTAAGGAAGCATGTTAAACCTGGTAAAAATGAATTTATATAGATTATTTAAGAGTAAAAACTGGATTGCTCTTCTGGTTATGCTAATTATGGCATTTACTGTAAGCGCCGTTGAGATTGCGATGCAAAGAAGTGATGCAACCGAGACAGTTGTTAACGAGGACGGAACTGAAGTTACTACCTATACTGACGAGGAAGGCGGCGTATATATTGAAGCGCAGGCTGTTGACCTTACGATTTCCGAGGTTTATGCAAGTTTCAACGGAGAGTTCACACTCCTTGTCATTGGTATCTTTGCAGTAGTTTATTGTGAGAACGAGAGAAAGCATGGCTTTGTAAAGAACTTATCCGTAAGGAAAAAGGACAAAGCGCTTGTCTTTGCCTCAAAGATTGCTCCGGCATTTGTGTTCTCTATTGCGACCATCGCAGTTTCATTTATCGGAGTCCTTCTTGGCTCAGTAGCTGAAGGCGGCATTCCCATGGGTGATGTTGCAGGAATGATAAAGTACTCATGCGTGGCAGTTTTACTTTGCACAGCATTTATCATGTTTTCAATGGCTCTCTATGAGCTTTTCAGAAAAAATGTCGCAGCAGTACTTATCTCAGCATTTACTGCAGTTGGTCTTATTCCCCAGCTTGTGTTCTACGGGGAAATCGGACTTATCAAGCTTGGAATCTTAAGCGAGAGATTCGCATCCGACCTTGATATCACACAGCATATGATTACAATGAGATTCAATACGATGAACTACGCAAACATGTTTGCCAATAAGCCCAACAACCTTGTGATTGCGCTTATCGGAATTGCAGTTTATCTTACAATCGGAATGCTTCTCTACCGCAAGAAAGATGTTGTGTAGTATAATATAGCTATGAAATTACTGGTAGCCGCATTAATAATCATTTGTTTAATATTAATACTGACTTTGGTAATGTACAGGCGACAGATTGATTCAATCTGTCGCCAGCTTCGCGTTCACAGAACTGAGGAGTCCGGTACCGATATCTGGCTCGATTACATTCAGGGCCCGTTCGGCAAGCTGCAAAGGGAATTAAACGAGTATATCAGAGAGAGAAGAGAAGAGAGGTCGAAGTTTTCAAAGACTGAGAAATCGTGGCAGCAGATGATTGCGAATGTTTCTCACGATATCAGAACTCCCATCACTTCGATTTCCGGATACTTTCAGCTCCTTAATGAAACGGAAGACCCCGTA
>JAGACI010000151.1 GCA_017614185.1 Lachnospiraceae bacterium
CTCAAATAACTCCTCCGTAAGCTTTTTCATATGAAGACATCTCTCCTCGATAATCGCAAGATACTTCGCATTCTCGGGAGTCATCTCCTGCTTTTTGGCGAGCTCGATATAGCCAAGGATTGCGGTAAGCGGGGTCCTTAGATCGTGAGCGATATTGGTGATTGCGGTCTTTATCTCATTGTCGCCAAGATTATATTTATGATACGAATCGCGAAGTTCGACAAGCGTCTTGTTAATCTGATCCGTAAGAAGCCTTAAATCTTTGTCCCTGCTTTCAATTCCGATAAGGGAGTTGGTATCAAGTTTTCCGCGCGCGGCAAAGTCTGCACGGAGATTCCTTGCAGACTTTTTCATGACATATATTTTTATTAACAGCATCACTATTACTGCGACGCATAACAAAAGCAAGTATTTCATATAACCCCTTTACGCTTAAAAATGGATTGGCTCAATCGGGCTTGCATTATAATAGTACACCACCGCATCATACCTGTCAGCCTGAATTACCTTTGTTCTGTAGTACTTGCAAAAATATGAATACTCATTGAAGCCTTCTCCGACAAGTCCCATAAATGTAGGCTTATGAATCAGCTCATATATCTTTCCTGAATTCTCTGTAACCTTTGAAAAATCAAGAAGATAAACTCCATCGTCAAAATACTTTGCCTGATTTGCAAGCGGATCGCTTGAGCAGAAATCATGGTTGGCTCTCTCGTATTTTTCATCGTAAGTGCCTGCGGTATGAATGTTTACGGTCGCGTTGTAAAAATCCGTACCGATTACGTAGTATTCCTTTCCATACTCTCTAAAGAGCTTTTCTCCGAATGTAATCGATCCGAAGCTTTCGGAATCACCCTTCATCAGATGTCCGTTATGCGCAGTAAGCATAACGGTTTCGTATCCTCTTTCTGCCTCGAGGTTACTTAAATACCTTGTATTTTCAAGCATGCAGTCATCTCTGTAGTCACTGTATGCATCCGCATCATCGTCAAAGGAAGGTTTGTCAAAAGTCTGAAGCGCAACTTTTAAAATATAGAGCGCATCTGTCTTTTCTTCTTCGGGCAGTCTTTCAAAATCTGCCTTTAAGCCTTCCAAAAAGGCTTTGTCACTTGAAGGATCAAGATCGACTTCATAAGAAACTATCTTTTCAAGTCTCTCCCTGTCCGCATCGGAAATCCTGCTGCCGGCCTTATCAATACATGTAAGAAGGTATTTTACGTCTGCGGGCGCATCCTGCATATCAATTCCGTAAAACATAATTGTATCTTCATAGGCTTTTCCCTTGTTATAATCCTTCGCCCAGTCAAGAAGAGCAATCATTTCATCGGTATCATAGAGCGCATATGAAAGTTCTCCGACGATATCAACCGCTTCCTTGTATTCGCCTCTTTCATGAACATAGTCATTCATAAGGGCTCCTGCTCCTGCAGGCATCTCAAAAAGCAAGGACTTGCAGACATCTTTTTCAGAGATATTTTTAAGAACCTCCAGCTTTAACTCCTGAAACTCGACATTGCCGTGAGTTGCCTCTCCGACACCCAAAACCTTGACATAATCGGGAATCTCCATTTCGGAAACCGCAGTTCCTATTTCATCAATCCCTTTTATTTTATCATCTGTTCCGTCTATAAACTTTAGCTTCGCAACTGTTGAAATACCCGCAAATACCAAAAGCATCAAAGCAATTGCGATTAACTTTTTCTTAAAACCGTCCATGTCCCTTACTCCTAATTAACATCTCTTTTGTTGATTCCGGCGATTCCCAAAAGTGAAGTAATCGCTATCATCACAAGAGAAATCACAATCTTAAAGAGGTTGCCTGCATTAATTGCCTCATCATAGAAACAGGTTGATGAGAACCACTGTCCCAATCCTGTGATGTTATAAAATCCTCTAAGCACCTCAAAAGTCGTACCTTCGGCATTCATCATAAGTGCGTTTCCGAAGATCATCATGTTATAGGAAATAAAGAGTGCACCGATTGAAAGCATAACAGCTGAAGAAACCTTTTTGGCTCTTAAACCAATCAGTGTCAAAAATGAAATCAGGGCAATTATGTAAAAAACAGTAATGGCAAGGTAGCCGGTCAGTTCTGCAGTTAATGCCGCACCGCCGATAAGTGAAAATACAAACCATACCGCAATCATTATTACGGCTGAAGCGGAAAGTGCAAGGAAGTTTCCAAGATAAACCTCAAGCTGTGAATATCCGCAGATTAATTTGTTTCTAAACGAACCTTCCGCATACTCTGCGCCAAGAAAAACAGGTACAAAAATCGAAAAGAAAAATACCATTGCTATACTGATAAAAACCGCTATATCATTTTCGCCTCTTCCTTTTAAGAAAAAGACGCTCGCGCTTTTACTTGTAAAAAGAAAAGTTACAACTGCGGCTATCAGTAAGCCGGCTCTATAATAAATGTTTTTTAAAAGTCTTACAAAACACGCTTTAAAAATGTTGATCATGTCTGCTCCTTAAATCAAATCCTTTTTATTGAAAATTAAAAGGCCTATAGCCATAAAAACAATAACGAATATTCCGCTTCCGATTACGTAGCTTCCGAAGTTCCATCTCATGGTTCCGACCAGATGCGCATACGGGCAGTATCTGTCATACAAGGTAAAAACAGTAAGTCTTAAACCTGTAAGAGTACAGACCGAATTCTGAGGGTAAAGCTTCTCCATTACGATTGATGAAAAAATATAGCTTAAAAAAGCAAGCCCCAGAGGAATGGTAACCGCAATCTTTTTACCTTCAAGGCAAAAAAGTATAACGGCCGAAACAACAGCAATCGCGCTCTCAGATATGGTCATAGCAAGAATATAATCAGTTGCTTCTACCCATGTAAAAGTCTCAAATCCAGGTGTAAGCAAAGCCGTAACAAGGTATGCAACCAAAGCAGATGCGATTGTAAAAGTAAGCGATATGATAACAGAGGTCAAAACTCCCGATACCAGTACGCTTGTCCTTGTCGCGCCGCTTGCAATCTTATTTCTGATAATTCCATCGTTAAAGTCCGAAGTAAAAATCGCAGTTATGACAGCAGCTACTTCAAATATTGCAATGCACTGATATCCAAGCAGCGCCGAATCTCCGTAAACCGGTGAGTTAAAGCCCGCGAGCTTATAAA
The DNA here is from genome assembly GCA_017614185.1 of Lachnospiraceae bacterium. The sequence continues at coordinate 3,131 of JAGACI010000151.1, forward strand.
TAATCCGGTATAAAACATAAGCAAAAACAGGCACCCCGGCAGAAACAGCAAATCCGAGTTTTACCGTGCGGGAATTCAGGCTCTTTCTAAGATCCGAATAAAGAATACTAAGCATTCTCGTTTCCTCCCAAAAGTGAGAGATAGAAGGCTTCAAGGCTCTCCTCGTGCTCATCCATTGTGTAGATTACACAGCCCGCATCCTCAAACTCTTTTGCTATGCTTGAGAAAGCAAGTTCTGAGAAAACATCCGCATTGTTATCATCTATAATGCTGTACTCGATTCCCTTTGCATCCATAATTCCTGCAAGAATCTTTGTATCGCTGACCTTCATTCTTATTGATTTTCTGCACTCGCTTTCAAGCTCCTTAGCGCTCATCTCTTTGACAATTCTTCCCTTGTCAATGAAGCCGTAGTAGGTAGCCACTCTTGCAAGTTCATCAAGAATGTGACTTGAAATTAAGAATGTGATTCCTTTTTCCTTATTTAACTTAATGATAAGTTCTCTTATCTCGATAATTCCCTGAGGGTCAAGACCGTTTGTGGGCTCATCAAGAATGATTAAATCCGGATTGCCGCAAAGAGCGATTGCAATACCAAGTCTCTGTCTCATGCCGAGTGAAAACTTGCCCGCTTTTTTCTTGCCTGTATCGGAAAGTCCCACAAGCTCCAAGAGCTCATCAATTCCGTCGTATGTGGGAAGGCCGAGTGTTAAGTACTGCTGCTTTAAGTTGTCTTTTGCAGTCATGTCCTTATATAAAGCAGGTGCCTCAACAACCGCACCGATTCGTCTTCTTGCTTTGAAAATCTCTTTATCGTCATTTTTCATTCCCATAAGAGTAAAGCTTCCCGATGTGGGGTGCTGAAGTCCGCATAAAAGTCTGATTAATGTTGTCTTGCCGGCACCGTTTTTGCCGACAAAGCCATAAATAGAGCCCTTGGGGATTTCCATTGAAAGTCCGTTAAGGGCTGTAAAGTTTCCGTATTTCTTTTCAAGGTTTTCTGATTTGAAAATGTAATCCATTGAATTTTGTCCTCCGTATTTCTTAACCTGAAGACAGTATTGCATGCCATGGTCAAGAAAGCGGTCAAAGAATCGTCAAGAAAGTGTCAAGATTTGAATTTATGCTTTGAATTTGAATCCGATACCGTAAATTGCCTCGATATAATCCTCTCCGGTGACGGCTTCAAGTTTCTTTCTGATGTTGCTTATATGCTGCTTAAGGGAGCGCTCCGTGCAGTCGGGAGTGCTGTCGCTTATCCTGTCAAGGATTGTGTTTCTGCCGATGGGACGGCCCGCATTTCTCATAAGAATCTCCAAGATTGCGCACTCGGTCCTCGTAAGGGTTACCTGCGTATCCTTAAGGGTTGCGGTAAGAATGTCTGTATCAAGAGTGATGTCTCCTGCCTTAACGACGTTCTTATTATTTAAGTCTTCGGCATTTGTATTATTTCCGGATTCTTTGCCCGATTCCCCTGCAAGTCTTAGCTGAACAGAAATTCTTGCAAGAAGTTCGGGAATCTCAAAGGGCTTTGTCACATAGTCCCTTGCTCCGTCCATAAGAAGTTTTACCTTACCGTTTATTTCCGACTTTGCACTCATAATAATAGTGGGGATACTCTTAACCTTCGGCAAAAGCTCCTCACCGGGAATTCCGGGGAGCATAAGATCAAGAAGGATAAGATCAGGCTTGTTCCTCTCAAGCACCATCAAAGCTTCGGTTCCCGAGTACGCCCTTAAGACTTCGTAGCCCTCAAGCTTCAAAGTCTCCTCAAGCATGTTCCCTATATGCATGTCATCGTCAATGATAAGAATCGTGTTACTCATGTAAATCTTCCTTTGTCCGTAATGAAAACAGCGCCCCGGGAAGGGGCGCTTTATAAATTATTTAAAGAACGTTCCAAGAAGGCCTCGGCCAAGTGCTGCACCAAGGTTACCTCCAAGCTTCTTACCGAAGCTTCCGCCGACTTTCTTGCCAAGCGTGTTGCCTAACTCTCTGCCGACCGTGCCGACAACGGTATTGCCGACTCCCTTGATTGCATTCTTCTTTCTTCTTGCATCTGCGGCTGCTTCTCTCTCAGCTGCCTTCGCTGCTGCTGCCTCTTCTCTTTCAGCCTGCTTTGCAGCTGCTGCCTCTTCCTTGGCTCTTGCTTTCTCTTCTGCGGCTTCCTTCGCAAGTCTCTCTTTCTCAGCCTCGATATCCTTGGCCTGTCTGCAGAGGAACTCGTAAGCAGAATCTCTGTCGAAGGACTCTGCATAGTGAATGTAAAGCTCGCTTGCCTTAATCTTTGACTGTCTTACGTTCTCATCAAGCGCGCTCATCTGGCTCTGAGGAGGAAGAATTGTGGTTCTTTGAACCATGGTGGGTGTACCCTTCTCATCAAGTACGGATACAAGTGCTTCACCGGTTCCAAGCTCCATCAAAGTATCATATGTATCAAATGCAGGATTTGCTCTGTATGCATCGGCTGCTGCCTTTGCTGCCTTCTGCTCTGCGGGTGTGTATGCACGAAGAGCATGCTGAATCTTGTTACCAAGCTGGCTTAAGATTCCGTCGGGAACGTCTGAAGGCTTCTGAGTTACAAAGTAGATTCCGACGCCCTTTGAACGAATAAGCTTGACAACCTGCTCAATCTTCTGCTTTAAATTCTTCGGAGCATCATCAAAAAGAAGATGTGCCTCATCAAAGAAGAAGATCATTCTGGGCTTCTCAAGATCGCCAACCTCGGGAAGAGTCTCGAATAACTCTGACATCATCCAAAGAAGGAAGGTTGCGTACATCTTGGGATTATTGATTAACTTACGGCAGTCGAGAATCTGGATGATTCCCTTTCCGTTCATATCTGTCTTAATCCAGTCCTTGATATCAAGTGCGGGCTCTCCAAAGAAAAGCTCTGCTCCTTCAGACTCAAGGGCAACGATATTTCTGATGATTGTAGCTACGGACTGCTTGGCAATGTTTCCGTAGGTCTTTGAATACTCATCAGCGTTGTCGGCAACATACTGGAGCATCGCTCTTAAATCCTTGGTATCGATAAGAAGCATGTTCTCATCATCCGCAATCTTGAATACGATTGTAAGGATATCTGTCTGTGTATCATTTAAATCCATGATTCTGCCAAGGAGCAAAGGTCCCATCTCAGAAATCGTGGTTCTCAAAGGAAGTCCGTACTCTCCGTAAACATCCCAATACTCTGTGGGGAACGCGCGGTAATCAAACCCTTCAGCCGCAAGTCCCATGGAATCTATTCTCTTTTGAACATTTTCATTGGGGGTTCCGGCATTACACATGCCTGCCAAATCTCCCTTAACATCAGCGAAAAATACGGGCACACCGCAATCACTGAAAGACTCGGCCAAAACCTTTAATGAAACTGTCTTACCTGTACCGGTTGCACCGGCAATAAGACCATGGCGATTCGCCATCTTGGGATAAATGTAAATTTTCTCGTCACCGGATTTACCGATGAAAATTTTACCGTCTTGAAGCATATTGACCTCCCTATACATTCTTATACATTTTTTATGCGTGGACCCCTTCGCCCACGCATAAAATTATATCATATTTACTTTATTCTTCGCCACTTTTCCTGGCCAATTCATGCAGCTCTCTTCTTACTTTTTCAACCGTCTCGGAAACCATGCTCGTCGATGCTGAAATCTCTTCCGTGGATGCTGCAAGGTTTTGAATCTTGCCGTTTACGCTTTCCACTATGTTAAGCAGGTCTTCCGTCTCACTTACGATTGATTCCATAGCTTCCTGAATCGTCCTGTTGGCTTCTCCGGAATTCTCGGCGGTCTCCTTTGAGTCAGCCGCAAGGTGATTGATTTCACTTGCAACAACCGCGAAGCCTCTGCCGGCTTCTCCTGCTCTCGCAGCCTCAATCGAAGCATTGAGTGCAAGTAGATTGGTCTGATCTGCGATATCTACAACCTTTTCATTGTTTGTCGCAAGGTCTTGTAAATGTTTTCCGATTATCTCGATAGACTTGTTAAGCCTCTCACAGAAGTCGGCAACATTTGCCATCTCTCTTGATACCCCTGCACTTTCGGAAGCGTTGTCACTGTTTCCTTTAACCATCTCCTGGATTGAATCGGTAAGTGCTCCGAAATTCTGCTCGATATCGCCGACAGTATTAAGGATGTCTTCCTTCTGTGTTCCGAGAAGCTTTCTCTCGTGTTCAACCATTTCCTGAGCTTCCTCTTTTTCAAGCTCAACCAGATCCTTAAGGTAGTGAACACAGTTATCCTTGTGGTTAAATCCGTTAAAGATGGCTGTTGCCATATCCTTACAGGTATCATATCCGCAGCATGAACAGTTGATTCGTCTTGATTCAAGATCATGCTTGTTCATTTCGTTAAATACTCTGTCAAGCTCTGCTTCTGTAGGAATTCTGTGGCAGGCGCTCTTCGATCTGTCGGTATACTCTCTTAAATAGTCATTGAGGTTAAGATGATCAAACTGTTTGTTTAACGCCTCGAGACGTTTCTCGGGAGTAAGTTTTCTTGACCATGCGCTCTTTTTATCGTCCTTCTTAACGCTCTCCTGAATCCTGTGAATAGCGTACAAAGGATCGTCACAATCGGTAACCTTAGGGTCGGTACCTGTTCCGCTGATACAGCCATGCTCGCAGTTAAGAGCATCTATAAAAAGGAAAGGAGTTCTGTTGCCCTTAATCCTGTCTGCATTCTGATGAAGGAAATGGTACATCTTCTTCTCGCCTTCAATCTGGCGGATGAAAGCATCACTTCCGAGGAGCCAGTATACGTTTTCCTTAAGACCGCCGGGCATCGGATAAATCGAGCCCAAACCATACTCAATTTCATCTTTGATGGGCTCTCCGAACAAATTGTGTTCCTTTAAGTACTTCATCATATGTGCAAAGGTAACGTTATAATTTACGTATCCTTTGTTGTGGGGATCATCTATCTCCATCTTCTTTGCAATACAGGGACTGATGAACGCAAGTTTCTCTGTAAGCTTCATCTCTTTACGTGCATAAACAGCCGCACACATCATGGGACTTTGTACGGGGAAAAGTTTAGGTATTAGTTCGGGAAGATATCTTTCGATGTAACCTACAACTGCAGGACAGGGCTGGGAAATGCCGCCTAAGAAGTTGTGGGTATGAATACATTTGATATAAGCCCATGTGGTAATATCGGCGCCGAATGAAACGCTTATAAAACGGCTTACGCCAAGTTTCTTAAGTCCGCCAAGGGCTCTTTCATAGTCATTCGGATAGTCAGCCAGAAACGCCGGAGCGATGAGAACGGAAATCTTCTCGCCCCTCTTTAAATCATCAAAAAATCTCTCAGTATCATCTCTGAATTCTCTAGCATCATGCTCGCAGACATCAAAGCAGGCTCCGCACGCTACGCATTTGTCGCCATCTACTTCGATTCGGGATTTGCCGCAAGCATCGGGCTCAGTGGAAACACATGCACCCATCGCGCTGCACAC
>JAGACI010000152.1 GCA_017614185.1 Lachnospiraceae bacterium
AACAAGCAGAAATGCGCCTGAAATCCTCGAATAAAGCACGCTCTCCTCAAACCATCTGATTGGAGGATAGTAAGTTCCCGCAACCTTTACAGTCTGTGAAAAATCATTGAGAATATCAGGTATTGCTCCGCTTCTGATAAGACTCTCAATAAGGAATCTTGAAAGGATACAGGCAATGATGAAGATAAAAATCAGTATGCTCTGTACGGCCTTCCAATACTTAAAACCGGATCCGATTCTTGCAAATAAAAGGCCGAGAAAGCTTGCCAGAAGCATGGGGATTATAGGCAAAACAAATGAAAGAACAATCCACAAAACATAGGCGAAAACCCCGGGCTTAGCCGTAATACCGTATCCTATAAGCATAGAGATTGAAATCACCATGTACCACGGAAGGCTCTTTATATACATGTACAAAAACTTGTTGCCGGCAATCGTTTTTTCAGAGAAAGGCAAAGCCATAAGCATATCGTATTCCTTAAAGCCGAAAAGATAGCTGTTTGCCTTAATCATTGTAAAGAAGAAGGCCATTGCGGAAACCGAGATTGCCGCCGTCGCAGGCAGCGCATCCGTCATTCCAAGGCTTGAATAGCCTATTCCCATAAGGACACCGTAGGCAAGAACCAGAAGGTAAAGAAAACCTTTGCCGATCATGTCTCCGATGGCCTTGCTTCTCTTCTTTTTGTCCTGAGAAGTCCTTATTATATTTATCCCACTTGTAGACCGAAGAAGAGTTTTTAGAAGTATTATTCCGTTACTTTTCATGTCTCCTCCATGAATACCTCTTCAAGTGATTTGTCAGAAGTAATCTCTTCCATTGTTCCGATAGTAATAATCTTACCCGCCTTGATGATAGCCACCTTGTTACAGAGTTTCTCCGCAACCTCAAGAATGTGTGTCGAGAAAAATACTGCACACCCTCTCTTACACATCTCGTGCATTATCTCCTTTAAAACAAAGGTCGCCTTGGGATCCAAACCTACAAATGGCTCATCCATTACCATAAGCTTAGGCTCGTGAATCAAAGCCGAGATGATTGCGACCTTTTGCTTCATACCGTGTGAATAGGATGAGATGGAGTCTCCGAGAGCATCGGTAATCTCAAGTCTGTCAGCATACTCCTTAATTCTCTTTTCTCTGGTTGCGGCATCGATGCCAAAGACATCCGCAACGAAATTAAGGTACTGAATGCCTGTAAGGTTCTCATAAAGATCCGGGTTATCGGGAATGTAAGCCGTAATCTTTTTACACTCCATGGGTTCTTTTTTGACAGAATGGCCATCGATAAAGATGTCACCCTCGGTAAAATCAAGGACACCCACAACCGCTCTTATGGTAGTACTCTTACCGGCTCCGTTATGTCCGATGAATCCATAGATATCACCGCTTTCAACCTCGAGTGATACGTTGTCGGCCGCCTTCTTGTCGCCGCCGTATACCTTTGTGTAATTCTGAATTTTAAGTACGCTCATTTTCTACCTCTTAAGCAACTGCTTCTTCATTTCTGCTTTTATATGCCTTGTATGTGTAAACAGCAAAAGCTGCCACAACGACAAACAATATACACTCTAAAGCAATCGCGCCTAAATACTTGGAAATGATAACTGTTCCTGCATCAACAAGGGCGTGAATTGCAATCGCGATGATAAATAAAGAAATCTTCTTATCCTTAACTGCCCTGTAAACCATGTATGAAAGACATACATGCAAAGCAATAGCGCTGATTCTCTCAATTCCGCCAAGCAAAAACATGTAAGGCTTTGCTTCTATAAGAGCGTTTAACGTTGCAAGTGTCGTTGCCTTGTTTGTTTCATCAAGGGCTGCAAGCGATGCCTCCATTGCCCCGGAATTGATAAGGAATGAAGTAATGATATTCGATATCGATGCAAGACCTACAATGATGATTGACTCAACACCGCCGTGTCCGATTCCGTACATAATGGAGTTTTGCTTGTTAAGATTTCCCTTATCAAGGAATTTCATGGCAAGGTATCTTCCTGTCTCCTCAAAAACTCCTGCTGCGATTCCGCCATAGATTCCATAGACCCAAACGTTTCCTGTAAGGCTCTCTCCAAAGATGTCAATCATGACTCTGTGGAAAATGCTCTCTATAATAAGAGCAAACAGGACAAATGTGCACATACCTATAAGTGTCCAAACAAGCTGTGCCTTTGTCTTCTTTCTGAAAATTATAAGCATCGCTACCGGCAAACCGACCGATATCAATACCTGAATTGCCATGCATATGATGGAAGCTGTTGAAACTGTTCCTGACATTTTAAATCCTCTCTTTCCAATAAGAATTATTTGTTTTTTGTCTTTTGACTCCTACAAAATAGACCTTCCACAAAGTGGAAGGTCAAGTGTTTTTGTAAAAAAAGTTAAAATTTTATTGTTCTTGGAGCAGCACTAAATGAACTGATGGTTGCCTCAGCATCTTCAAAGTAAAGAACTTCTGTATTGTCGTCGTTCTCATTGTACATACCGCGAAGATGAGGATACTCGTCAAGCATGTGTTTCTTGGCTTCAACTCTCTCATCGGGAATAAGCTTTCCTGTTACTCTGATCCACTCTCCATCCTTGAAAGCAGAAATCTCTGCCTTGGGATTGGCGTGAAGCTGATGTGATACAGGTTTAACCTTTCCTGTCTGAATGTAAAGCTTGCCGTCAAAGATTGCAACAGTTCCGAAAGGTCTTACTCTGGGCTGATCGCCTTCAACGGTTGCCAGATAGTAAGTACCGCACGCTTTCAAAAAGTCATATACTTCCTGCATGGTAAACCCTCCTATATTGAAAATTAACTCATATGTAAAGTTTACCACCAAAGAATGGAGATTGCACTATCTGTAATTACTTAATTTGTGCTGCTCCACCACTTCTTTGCCAAGAAGAGTTATGGCTTTATTGGGACAGTTTGCAATACATCTGTAGCACATGGTGCACTTATCTCCTGCTACTGCCTTGCCTTCTTTTAACTCTATGTTACCCATGGGACAGTCTGATACGCATATTCCGCATCCCACACAGGTGTTATTTATTTTTAACTTATCCGAATAACCCTTTGTTTTACCATAAAACCAGAGTCTCTGTCCGATAAGTCCCATTACATGAGCTATGAATGAAAGACCTTCGTGAGGATACTCCCCGGTCTTCATTCTTTCGGCTACTCTTTCAATCTTTCTGTCTGCCCGGTCAATGATTCTTGCGTTCTTCTCATATGGATTCTTAAGAAGAGGGCTGTCGCAGACAGAATCAGGCATCCTGATATGAAGCCCGCCGACAACATTGGCTCCCATTTTCTTAAGAACTCTTGCGCCGCATCCTGATCCGTCTCCGCTGAAAGCTCCCATTGTTGATACAACGAAGACCTTCTTCCCTCTCCAGATATCATTGCTTTGAATGAAATCCTTAACCATATAAGGGATGTTTGAAAACTGGATGGGATATCCAAGGATTATCTCTTCATTCTCTTTAATAAGACCCACCGCATTCTCGCTCTCAATCGGGCAGCATACGGCTTTTTCATCTAGTGCTTTCGCAAGTTTTTCAATACAGTACTTTGTGTTTCCTGTCCCGCTTAAATAAATTCCTAACATGTTTTACTCCTCTTTTTTAATTTGCTAAGAGTAATCTATCAGTCATGTATTAAAGAATCGTTTAGCGAGTATTAAAAAAAGATTAATTTTTATCCATTGCAAGCTCTATGAGCTTCTTAATATGTATTTCAACCGTATCAAGGCATGTCACGGGGCAGTTGTCCTTATTAAGAATAAGAGGGAGTTCTGTACATCCGAGGATAACAGCTTCGATTCCGTATTCACCCTTCATGCGGTTAATGATATCAACAAACTCTTTTAATGTGCTTTCCTTAACGATTCCGAGTTCAAGTTCTTCAATAAGTCTCTTTGCGATAAGTTCCCTGTCCTTCTTCTCAGGAACATATACCTCTACGCCCGCATTTATGAGATCTTTTTTCATGTAATCTTTTTCCATTGTAAAGATGGTCCCAAGAAGTCCCACCTTCCTGATTCCCTTTGAAACCACCTCTTCACAGACAGTTTTTGGAATACTTACCATCTCGACACCGGCTTTGTTTACAACCTCATCATATACAATATGCATGGTTCCGGCGGTGAGTGAGATAACCTCAGCCCCTGAATTCTTTAAGTTTGAAGCCTTTTCTGCCAGGTAATCTGCAAGCTTGTCGTACTGCGCATTGCATACATAGTCCCATGCTCTTCTGAAATTGACACTTTCAATCGCAATGTCAGGCATTGCATTGCTTCCGGTCATTTCATCAATCCGCAAGTTTAATTCCCTGTAATACATCAAGGTGGATTCAGGTCCCGTTCCACCTACCAGACCAATCTTTTTCATCTGTTTATACTCTCCCTATTATTATTGAACTGCTAAATCTTTTGAACCGCCCAGAGGATGCGGTATATGTATCCGTTTCTCTGTTATGTCTTATTTTATCTGATATTCATTGAATCACACAATACAAAATTTGCCTGCGATTGCACCAATTACTCCCTGATTTACACTGTTTTGTGACCCAAACTGCTGATTTGCATGGTTTTAGGTACTCATTTTAGGCCTTTGGCCCCCTTGAAATTCCAGAATGTGTACCTAAAACTGGGGTTTGAGGCTGTTTAGGTCACACTTTTTTGATTTCTGAGCTCCACCCGGCGGTAAAATGTGTACCTAAAACTGAAGTTTAGGGCTGTTTAGGTCACTTTTTTTGATTTCCGAGTTCCACACAGCAGTAAAATGTGTACCTAAAACCAGGGTTTAATGCACTTTTAGGTCACTTTTTTCATTTCAAAGAGAAGACTCTCAAACGAGATAAAGACAAGAAAAGCCGAAAAAAATATTGACAGGCATAAGAAACCCATGATATAAGTGTAATAGTTTAATATGATAAACCGTTGAAGCGGAGATAACGGCAATGATGCCTTTACAGAGAGTCCGGGGTGCTGAGATCCGGGTGAGAAACAAGTTGTCAAATGGACCGCTGAGGGCGCAGTCAAATGTGCTTGCACAAAGTATTCTGCGACGTTGGGCATACGTTAGTTGCCGGAGATATGATAGTATCTTGCTAAGTGTACGGTAACCCGTAAATTCAAGGTGGCACCGCGGATAGATTAATTATTCGTCCTTGACAGATTTATTTCTGTCGAGGACTTTTTTATTGCCTCCGACAGAGCAAAGCGCAAAAAGGAGGAAACCAATGAAGTTCACACCAACACTTGAAGAAGTAAAGTCAATAGCGAAAAGCGGGCAATACAAGGTTGTCCCCGTAAGCTGTGAGATCCTCTCGGATTTCACCACCACTATCGAAGCCATGAAGATTCTTAAGAATGTATCCACTCACTGCTACATGCTTGAATCGGCACAGGCCAACGAAACCTGGGGACGCTACACATTCCTGGGATTTGACCCCAAACTTGATATCACCTGCAGCGACGGTGAAATGAGAGTCGGAAACTTAAAGATTCAGACCGACAATCCTTCAGAACAGCTTAGGCAGATAATCTCAGATTACAAGAGTCCCAGATTCGATTATCTCCCTCCCTTCACCGGGGGCCTCGTAGGATATTTCTCATATGATTACCTTTGCTACAGCGAGCCTGAAGTAAAAAGAAATGTTGAGGATTCCGAAGCCTTTAAGGATGTCGACTTAATGCTCTTTGACAAGGTAATCGCCTTCGACAACTTAAGGCAGAAGATAATACTTATCGTAAACATGTCACTTAAGGATCCTGAAGTTGAATACAACAAAGCTATCATGGAGCTTGAACGCTTAAGCGACCTTCTCCATAAGGGAGAAAAAAGAGAGGAAACCGGAGGAAAGCTCCTTGGTGAAGTTACCGCTCTCTTCGATAAGCCAGAGTTTTGTGAAATGGTTGAGAAAGCCAAGCACCACATCCATGAAGGTGACATCTTCCAGATTGTTCTTTCAAACAGATTAAGCGCTCCTTTTGAAGGAAGCCTTCTTAATACATACAGAGTACTTAGAACCATCAACCCTTCCCCTTACATGTTCTACTTCTCGGGAACAGACGTTGAGGTTGCCGGCGCATCACCGGAGACACTCGTTAAACTTGAGGATGGAATCCTTCACACCTTCCCTCTTGCAGGCACAAGGCCCAGAGGCAAGACTCCAGCAGAGGATGAAGCATTGGAAAAAGAGCTTCTGGCCGATGAAAAAGAACTTGCCGAGCACAACATGCTTGTGGACCTTGGAAGAAACGACCTTGGAAAGATAAGTAAGTTTGGAACAGTGCAGGTTGAAAAGCTCCATTCAATTGAACGCTTCTCACATGTAATGCACATCGGTTCAACGGTAAGAGGCGAGATTGATGACAAGCATGATGCTTTCGATGCCATAGAGGCCGTGCTTCCCGCGGGAACACTCTCCGGAGCTCCCAAGATCAGAGCCTGTCAGTTAATCGGAGACCTTGAGAACAACAAGAGAGGCATCTACGGCGGCGCAATCGGATACATCGACTTTACCGGAAACATGGATACCTGTATCGCTATTAGAATCGCCTATAAGAAAAACGGTAAGGTCTTCGTAAGAAGCGGAGCCGGAATCGTGGCAGATTCGGTACCTGAAACCGAGTATCAGGAATGCTTAAACAAGGCCAGAGCTTCATTACAGGCCTTAGAACTTGCACAGGAGGAAAGCTTATGATTCTTCTGATTGATAACTACGACAGTTTTTCATATAACCTTTACCAGCTTATCGGTGAAATAGCACCTACCATCAAGGTAATAAGAAACGATGAGATGCCGGTAAGTAAGATTAGGGAACTTAATCCCGAAGGAATCATCCTCTCTCCCGGTCCCGGAAGGCCTGAGGATGCAGGCGTGATAGTTGATGTAGTAAAAGAGCTTGGAGGCAAGATTCCAATCCTTGGCGTATGTCTCGGACATCAGGCAATATGCCAGGCCTTCGGCGCAACAATCACCTATGCCAAGAAGCTTATGCACGGCAAGCAGTCGGAGGTTGAATTCGATACGACTTCTCCCCTCTTCAGGGGCTGTCCCAAGTTCGGACAGGTTGCAAGATACCACTCTCTCGCAGTTGACGCTGACACGCTTCCCGATTGCATGAAGATTCTTGCCAGGACTACAGACGGAGAAGTAATGGCGGTTTGCCACAAGGAATACCCTATATACGGACTCCAGTTCCACCCCGAATCCATCATGACACCAAGCGGAAAACAGATAATAAAGAACTTTATAAAGGAGATATAAATCATGATTAAAGAAGCAATCGTAAAAATAGTTAATAAAGAGGACCTCACATACGACGAGGCATATGCAGTAATGAATGAGATTATGAGCGGCGAGACAAGCGCTACGCAAAACGCGGCCTTTCTTGCTTCCCTTTCAACAAAGAGCGCCAGAGCCGAGACCACGGATGAGATTGCAGGCTGTGCCGCAGCCATGAGAGCTCATGCAACCCAGGTTGAGACAGGCATGGACATCTTTGAAATCGTAGGAACAGGCGGTGACAACGCTCACAGCTTTAACATCTCTACAACCTCTGCTCTCGTTGCAGCAGCAGGCGGAATGAAGGTAGCAAAGCACGGTAACAGAGCCGCTTCTTCAAAATGCGGAACAGCCGACTGTCTTGAAGCTTTGGGAGTAAACATCAATCAAAGTCCGGAAAGATGTATCGAGCTTTTAAAGGAAGTAGGCATGTGCTTCTTCTTTGCACAGAAATACCACAGCTCCATGAAGTACGTAGGACCCATCAGAAAAGAGCTCGGCGTAAGAACGGTATTTAACATCTTAGGACCCCTTACAAACCCCGGAAAGCCCTCCATGCAGCTTCTTGGAGTATATGACGAGTACCTTGTTGAGCCCCTTGCCCAGGTTCTTATAAGCCTTGGGGTAAAAAGAGGCATGGTCGTATACGGAATGGACAAGCTTGATGAAATCTCCTTAAGCGCTCCGACAAAAATATGCGAGATTAACGACGGATGGTTTAAATCATACACAATATCTCCCGAGGATTTCGGACTTACACGCTGCACCAAGGATGACTTAAAGGGTGGAGATCCTGAAGAAAACGCAAAGATAACGACTGATATTTTAAAAGGTGCAAAGGGTCCCAAGCGTGATGCAGTGCTTATGAACGCCGGTGCTGCCCTCTACATCGGAGGCAAAGCCGACAGCATGAAGGACGGTATCAAACTTGCTGCCGAAATCATTGATTCAGGCAAAGCTTTGGAAGTCCTTAACAAGTTCGTGGAAGTAAGCAACCGTCCGGAGGAATAATATGACAATCTTAGATGAACTTGCGGATTACGCAAGGGAGCGAGTTGAAGAAGCAAAGCAGAAGAAAAGTCTTGATGCCATAAGAGAAGAAGCCTTCGCAATGCCCAAAGGCGACTTTGCCTTTGAAAAAGCCCTTAAAAAAGATGATATAAGTTTCATCTGCGAGTGCAAAAAGGCTTCTCCTTCAAAAGGCCTTATTGCTCCAGACTTCCCATATCTTCAGATAGCGAAGGAATATGAGGCCGCAGGAGCTGACTGCATCTCGGTCCTTACAGAGCCCAAGTGGTTTCTCGGAAGTGATGAGTACCTGAAGCAGATTACGGCAAACGTAAACATTCCCTGCATAAGAAAAGACTTTACCGTTGATGAGTACATGATTTATGAAGCAAAGCTTCTCGGCGCTTCAGCGGTATTACTCATATGTTCAATCCTTTGCAAAAACGAAATCAAACGATATATCGAGATATGCGACAAGCTTGGGCTGTCCGCTCTCGTCGAAACCCATAACGAGGATGAAGTGGCCATGGCTCTTGAAGCAGGCGCAAGAGTAATAGGTGTTAACAACAGAAACCTTAAAGATTTCAGCGTTGATACCGAAAACAGCAAGAGACTTCGCACTCTCATACCAAAGGATGTAGTCTTTGTATCCGAAAGCGGAGTTAAAGATGCCGAAGATATAAAGATACTTCGAGAGATCGGCGCAGACGCTGTTCTTGTAGGTGAAGCGCTTATGAAGGCTCCCGACAAGAAAGCAAAGCTTAATGAATTACGAGGATAAATATGACAAAGATTAAACTGTGCGGGATGAGACGACCCGCGGATATCGAAGTTGTTAACGAGTTAAATCCTGATTATATCGGCTTCATTTTTGCTTCTAAGAGCAAAAGATATGTCGATCCGGATACCGCAAAAGAGCTTAAATCTCTTCTCTCCCCTTCCATAAAGGCTGTCGGGGTCTTCGTTAACGAAGAGATTGAAAATGTAGCAAATCTACTTAATAACAATGTCATCGATATGGCGCAGCTTCACGGAGATGAGGACGAAGCTTATATAGCGGAACTTAGGAAGTTAAGTGACAAGCCCATAATCAAGGCTTTAAAGATTACCTCAGAGGAAGATATTAAAAGAGCCGATGCAATCAGTGCCGATTTCGTTCTTCTTGATTCAGGAGCAGGAAGCGGAATGGTCTTTAACTGGGGCCTTATTAAGGGCATTAAGAGGCCTTACTTCCTTGCAGGCGGACTTAATCCCGAGAATGTGGAAGAAGCCGTAAATGCCCTTAATCCCTATGCCGTTGACGTAAGCTCGGGAATAGAGACAGACGGCTTTAAAGACAGAAATAAGATGACAGCTTTCGTATCAAACGTAAGAAAGGAATCAACGAAATGACAAACCCAAATGCACGCTTCGGTAACTACGGCGGACAGTACATACCGGAAACTCTTATGAACGCCGTTATCGAGCTTGAAGAAGCATATAACCACTATAAAAACGACCCGGAATTCAACAAGGAACTGGAAACCCTCTTTAACGAATATGCGGGCAGACCTTCAAGGTTATACTATGCCGAAAAGATGACAAAGGATCTTGGTGGCGCCAAAATTTATCTTAAAAGAGAGGATTTAAACCATACCGGTGCCCACAAGATTAATAACGTTTTGGGACAGGCTCTTCTTGCAAAGAAGATGGGTAAAACAAGACTGATTGCAGAGACAGGCGCAGGTCAGCACGGTGTTGCAA
>JAGACI010000153.1 GCA_017614185.1 Lachnospiraceae bacterium
AAAAGGAAGACTACCGAATCCTTGTACATGCGGTCAAGTCAACGTCCCTCTATATCGGAGCCGTTCCGCTATCCGATAAGGCAAAGGCCCTTGAGAACGCCTGCATAGAAGATAAATGGGATTATGTAGTCGCAAACAATGAGGAAATGCTTGAAAACTACAGGTCGCTTATTGGCGAGATAAAACGGGTATTAAATATGTAAAGAAGTAATGAGGAAGATCGAAAGATCTTCCTCATTTATTTTTGTTGGGTTTTTTCTTTCCAAGGTTTATAATAGGAGCAACGGTTCTTGAAAGGAGTTCAAATGGCATATATAGAAGCCAGAAACCTGTCAATTGGATATGACAAGACACCCGTCTCAAAGAACATAGACTTTGCCTTGGAGAGAGGAGATTACCTGTTTATCTTAGGGGAAAACGGAGCAGGTAAATCTACTCTTATGAAGACGATTCTTGGTCTGATTAGCCCTCTTTCCGGAGAGGTTTATTTTGATGAGACTGTTAAATGCAAGATTGGATATCTGCCGCAGCAGACCGAGGCGCAGAAGGATTTTCCTGCGTCTGTTGAAGAGGTTGTGCTTTCGGGCACGATTCCTCACATGGGCCACAGATTTTTCTATGGCAAGAAGGAGAAATCGACTGCGGAAGTCAACATAAGAAGACTTGGGATTGAGAATCTTAGAAAGAGATGCTTCAGGGAGCTTTCCGGAGGTCAGAAACAAAGAGTATTGCTTGCGAGAGCACTTTGCGCCGCAGACAAGCTTTTGCTTCTTGATGAGCCTGTAAGCGGACTTGATCCCGTTGCAACGGAAGAGATGTATAAGCTTGTTGAGAAGCTTCACAGTGAGGGAACAACGGTTATTATGATTTCCCATGATTTAGAGGCTGCTTACAAGTATGCGGACAAGGTACTTCATCTTTCGGATTCCGATGTTTTCTTTGGAAGCAGAGAAGAGTATCTTAAGAGTTCCGACGGATTCAAAGATTTGATGGAGGGGAAAAATGATTGATTCATTGGTTAGATATTTTGAATTCCCCTTCGTAAGATATGCAGTGATAGTGGGAGTTTTGATTGCGCTTTGTTCCTCACTTATAGGAGTTACTCTTGTTCTTAAGAGATACTCGTTTATAGGTGACGGATTATCACATGTGGCATTCGGAGCTATGGCGATTGCCATGGTTTTACATTTTTCAAACAATACGTTCCTTGTCCTGCCTGTCACAATTGTTGTGGCAATCGTCCTTCTTAAGTCGGGTGCAAAGGCAAGGATTAAAGGCGATGCAGCGATAGCAATGATGTCAGTCGGAGCGCTTGCTTTTGGCTACATGCTTTTAAATGTGTTCTCGGTATCATCAAATGTATCGGGAGATGTATGCAGCACGCTTTTCGGTTCAATGTCGATACTTACACTTAAGCCTTCGGAAGTATGGCTTTGCGGAGTTTTATCATTGCTTGTAATCGTATTTTTCATTCTGTTTTATAACAGAATATTTGCGGTTACATTCGATGAGAACTTTATGGACGCAACCGGTCAGTCATCTAAGACTTACAACTATATAATCGCTATTATTACGTCGGTTATCATAGTGCTTGGCATGAACCTGGTGGGTTCGCTTCTTATTTCGGCCCTTATTGTTTTCCCTGCGTTATCCGCAATGAGAATAATCAAGAGCTTTAAGGCGGTTGTTATCGCATCCGCTGTTATTTCGGTTGTCTGTGCATTGCTTGGCATGCTGATTTCAATCATTTTTTCAACACCTGTCGGCTCAACAATCGTAATCATGGACGCAGCGGCATTTCTTATATGCCATATTTTAGGAATTATAAGGGAGAGATAAAAGATGAAGATAAAGAGGGCGATAAGCCTTGTGTTTATTGCAGTGACTTTTCTTTTTCTCATTTCCTGTAAAGATATTGAAGTAAAAGAAAACACTGCCTTAGAAGAAATTGCAAAGGAGAATGAAGAAGCGAGCGTTTCACCGACACCGACTTCCGACGTTCCTTTGCTTGACACAGCTGCCTCGGATGAGGAGCTTAAAGAAAGAGAAGAAATACAGGGTGCGGATCCAAGCGTAGATTATGACCTTACCGTTATGGGTAAAGACATGGTTTATGCGACTGTTTTTCAGATGGTTACAAATCCTAAAGATTACATCGGCAAAACATTCAAGGTCAAAGGCATGTATTATGACTCTTACCTTGAAGAAACAGATACCACATATCACTTCGTTGTGATTGCGGACGCCTTGGCGTGCTGCTCCCAGGGACTTGAGTTTATCTGGGAAGACGATACCAGGGAATACCCTGAATTGGAGTCAGAGGTTACATTAAAAGGGACCTTTGAGACTTACAAGGAAGAGGGAGACGAGAGTATCTACGGACACCTCGTAAATTGCAGTTAATTTTGGAGGTAAATTGATGTTAGTCGCAGTATTGTTGTTTATTGTTGGTTTGGTACTCCTCATTAAAGGAGGAGATTGGTTTGTGGACGGTGCTACCGGTATCGCCCACAGATTTCATGTTCCGGAACTTTTAATCGGTGCAACGGTAGTTTCCATAGGAACCACGCTTCCCGAGGTAATGGTTTCCGCAACTTCTGCTGTCAGCGGACATCCGCAGATTGCATACGGAAATGCTATAGGTTCCGTTATCTGTAACACGGCGCTTATCGCAGCTCTTACAATCGCCGTTAAGCCTTCGCCGGTTGACAGAAAGTCATTTAAGACACCGGTTATGTTCTTTTTCCTTGCAGCGGTATTT
>JAGACI010000004.1 GCA_017614185.1 Lachnospiraceae bacterium
CAGACCAAATCGGTTCTTGATGAAATCCCCGGAGTAGGACCTGCAAGAAGAAAGGCTCTTATGAGGACTTTTGCTTCAATAAACGATATCAAGGGTGCTTCTGTGGAGGATCTGCTTCGGATTCCGGAAATTAATCCACAGGCTGCGGAGAGCATCTATACCTTTTTTCACAATAAGGAATAAACCTTGTGGCAACAATAGCCCTGTGATAAAATGATAAATTAAGGCGAGAGAATTATTCGCCAAACAATTGCAAAGGAGAATCCTATGGCCAGCGTTCGATTATCAGCTATTATTGAAAAGATGAAACTGGAGAATCTGACACCTGAAATCAATGTGGACAAGATCCGCATTACACAGCCGGATATTAACCGTCCCGCACTTCAGATGGCAGGATACTTTGAGCACTTTGAAGAGACAAGACTTCAGGTTATCGGATTTGTGGAATACACCTATATGCAGGGTCTTTCTGATGACAGAAAGAAAGAGGTTTACGAAGAACTTCTTTCATATGAAATACCCGCTATCGTATTCTGCCGTGAACTTAATCCCGATCCCCTGTTTATCGAAACTGCGATTAAGCATGGAAGACCGGTCCTTGTTTCCAAGAAGGCTACATCAGCTTTCATGGCAGAGATTATTCGTTGGCTTAATGTTAAGCTTGCTCCCTGTATCACCATCCATGGTGTACTTGTCGATGTATACGGCGAAGGCGTGCTGATTACAGGTGAGAGCGGTATCGGTAAATCTGAGGCAGCGTTGGAACTTATAAAACGTGGGCACCGTCTTGTAACTGACGACGTTGTAGAAATCAGAAAGGTATCCGATGACACATTGATTGGTTCCGCACCCGAAATCACGAAGCACTATATTGAGCTTCGAGGAATCGGTATTGTGGATGTAAAGACACTTTTCGGTGTATCAAGTGTAAAGGAAACCCAGAGTATAGATATTGTTATCAAGCTTGAGGATTGGGATAAGGACAAGGAGTACGATCGCCTCGGACTTGAGGAAGAGTACACAGAATACCTTGGCAACAAGATCGTCTGTCATACCATTCCAATTCGTCCCGGACGTAACCTTGCGATTATCTGTGAGACTGTTGCCGTTAACCACAGACAGAAGAAGATGGGCTACGATGCAGCCAAGGAATTCTATCAGAGAGTACAGGCATCATTCTCAAAATCACGAGATGATGATGAATAAAGAGTGAAAGAGGAATTGCAATGAAGAATTATTTATTTGGTGTAGATGTGGGAGGAACAACCGTTAAAATCGGTTTGTTCGACAAAGAGGGAAACGTACTTGACAAGTGGGAGATCCCCACTCGTACAGCAAACGGCGGAGAGGCAATTCTCCCCGATATAGCCAAGTCCATTAAGGACAAGATGGCAGAGAAGAACCTTACAAACGATGACATTATCGGTGTAGGCCTTGGCGCACCCGGTCCCGTAGACAATAAGGGTATTGTTCACAAGGCAGTTAACCTTGGCTGGGGTGAGTTCTCCATCAAAGAGAAACTTGGTGAACTTCTCGGAGTTCAGGTTGAAGCAGGTAATGATGCAAACGTAGCAGCACTCGGTGAAATGTGGAAGGGCGGCGGAAGAGGCTACAAGAATGTAGTTGCCGTTACTCTCGGAACCGGTGTAGGCGGCGGTATCATCGTAAACGGAGAAATCCTTGACGGAACTTCAGGCGCAGCAGGTGAGATCGGACACATTCACTTGAATGACAACGAGCTTACAGTATGCGGATGCGGTAACAGAGGATGCCTTGAGCAGTATGCTTCTGCTACAGGCGTTGTAAGACTTGCAAAGAGAAGACTTGTTGCCGATGAGAAGCCCAGCGTATTAAGAGAAGGCGAGCTTTCCGCAAAGGTTGTATTCGATGCGGTTAAGGCAGGCGATGAAGTTGCAATCGATGTTGCAAAGGAATTCGGAAGATGCTTAGGAATCGGTCTTGCCATTGTAGCAGCCGTACTCAATCCTCAGATTTTCGTTGTCGGCGGCGGCGTTTCAAAGGCAGGCCCTGTACTTTTCGATTATATTATCCCTGCTTACAATGACAACGTATTCCCCGCAGCAAGAGATATCAAGTTTGCTTTGGCCGAGCTTGGTAACGATGCAGGAATCTTCGGAGCAGCTAAGCTGGTTCTTGATAAAGCACAATAAAAAAGAGGTAGCTTAAGTATGATAACAAAGGAAACAAAAGATGAATTAAATCTGTTGGTTCCCGAAAGTCATATTTTATATGATGAACCCCTAAAAAAACATACAACATTTCAGGTAGGCGGAAATTCCGACTGCCTGATTTTTGTTGAAAAAGAAAATGAACTTGCTTCATTAATAAAGTTTCTTGACGAAAACAGAATTCCCCGCTTCCTTATAGGAAACGGAAGCAATCTTCTTGTAAGTGATGAAGGCTTTAGAGGCGTAATCCTTGAGACAAAGAAATTATTTAATGAGATAGAAGTCGAAGGAGAGAAGATTACCGCAAAGGCCGGAGCATTGATGTCCAAAATCGGCTCCGTAGCTTTGGATAATAACCTTTCCGGATTCGAATTTGCTGCCGGAATTCCCGGAACCATAGGCGGCGGTGTGGTAATGAACGCCGGAGCTTACGGTGGGGAACTTAAGGATGTAATAGAAAGCGTAACAGTTCTTACGGATAAAGGCGAAATCCTGACCATCCCCGGAAGTGAAATGGGCTTTGGCTACAGGAAGAGTATAGTAA
>JAGACI010000021.1 GCA_017614185.1 Lachnospiraceae bacterium
TTCAGCGCATTTCCTACACTGACGGGAGAGAAATGCTCCTCCATGTATGATTCCGCATTGCTCATTGCTCTGAAAAGTGTTGCATATTCCGAAAGGAGATTGCAAACCTTAGCGAATTCTTCTACCGAATACTCACCCTGCTTAACAAGGAGAAGGTATTCTCCGGTCGACTCATTCTTGTAAACAGAAGAGGGAGCGGTAAATCTGCCACCGATAAGGTGTGCTATATCTATAACATCGGAAATTGTTTCAAAGGTGAAAGCCTGCATCAATCCTTTGATTGATGACTTAACTTCTTTTGTATCGGGAGGAGTGGGAGCTACGGGAGTGGGAGCTGCCATAGTGCCACCCTGCATTCCTGCCTGGCTTAATACCTGATCGCAGGAATCCTTAATCTTCTTAAAGAGATTGAGAACATCCTGTGTATGGTCTTCGCCTTCTTCATAAATCCCGGTTTCAACGTCGAAATCTTCTTCTTCGTCTTCATCTTCCTCATTGGAGGGAGCGAACTTGGAGAATCTCGTATCGAGTTCCTCGGGATCCTCAACCTTTGTTATTATAAGTACAACATATTCAGAGAAAGGAATTGCTTCAATCATAAGCGGAATATCTTCAGCTTCAAAGCCAAACTCGAAGGATGCCTGCTGCATCATATCTCTGAACAGGTCCTTGGCCTTCTGAGTTCCGTAGGCTAACTCGCTGATCTTCAGACTTCTGCATGCCAGATCTTCCTTGGTAAGGGTGCAACGAATCTGATTATCATTCACTTTTTCAATCTTCACAAAATCACTTCCTTTTCATAATATGTGCCATTGTTGATAGTTACATATTCTGAGATAAAGATATCTTATATCCACTAACCCTAATAGTCAATACACCGATAGTAGAGTTTATAGATTTTTAATTCTTTTTTTATAAATAGTTTCTTTGATTTATTATCGTCATGTTTTATACTTTTCATTAGTGACGGCCCCGTAATTTATGTACGGGAAAGGAGAGTTGTTTGATTCACTTCTGAAGGGAACTCATCCCTTCACAATCCTATTATATCGCATTAGTCTTACAGACTGTGCGCTCACCGTGTTTCTACATTTTTCCCAAAGAAGATCCACGACGAAAGTAATTCATTCATTATTTATTTGCATAATTATATTTTCGTACGCGGGGCATCATCGCAGGCTATAACTTTATATTGTATCCGACCGATTTCATATCACGGACCTTCAAAAAGCGTGGTTTGGGTACAATCATGGATTTTATATGCCGATCTAGTCTGATTAAATGGAAGGCCTCTTCTACACACAAAAATTCAAAATTTATTAAATATTTTGATAATGACTACAAGTTAATAGTCTGCTATAATTGAGGACGGTTAGGAGGAGATGTGAGATGAAAAAGAAAGTGATTCCCGCATTGATTGCAATCGTCCTCATTATTTTGATTGCAGGAATAGCACTTGGTGGCATGATTTTGGAGAAGTATTCCTACTCCGATGAAATGGCAGATTTGAACGAGTACTTCGATATTACGGATGCCAATCAGGTGCCTATTTTATATAGAGGAAGTAAATTAGAAACAAAGCTTATTAATAAGGATAATAATCTTTACCTTGATCTGGATTCGGTTCATGAACTATTAAATGAGAGATTCTACTGGGACAACAGAGAGAACTGGCTCATCTATGCGACACCTACCGCCAAGATGATGGCTCAGATAGGTGACAGCTCATACACAATCACAGACGGAAGAGGAAATCCTTCAGAAGCAGAGGGTGAGAACCTTGGATATGCAATCTGCTATACCGAAGGTGAAGGCGATAACGCTACATTATATGTAGCGTTGGAATATGTACACAAGTTTACAAACTTTGAATACCGCGTTTACGAAGATCCCAAGAGAGTTGTTCTTGTAACGGAAGACAGAGACTGTGAGGAAGTTACGGTAACCAAGGAATCTGCCGTAAGACACAGAGGCGGAGTTAAGAGCCCTATCCTTGAAAAGGTAGCTGAGGGCGACAAACTTATTCTTCTTGAGGAGATGGAAGACTGGTCAAAGGTTGAGACCGATGACGGCCTTATCGGATATATTGAGAAGAAGCACTATGAAGGACCTGTAAGCACGGTCAAGACTATGGCTTCAAACTATACCGAGCCTGAGTACACTTCCCTTACATCTGATTCAAAGATAAGCCTTGGCTGGCACGTAGTAGCAGGTGTCGCAGGCAACGATACAATCTATGAGGCAACGGCTTACCAGAAGGGAATGGATGTAATCTCTCCCACATGGTTTAAACTTGCCGATGACGCAGGCAACATGACAAGCTTTGCGACACAGTCATATGTAAATGCAGCTCACAACATGGGCCTTAAGGTATGGGGTCTTGTTGATGACTTTTCAAATGATGTTTCCGACTATGAGATTCTCTCCTATACAAGCAAGCGTGAGAGAATGATTGATTTCCTTATTACAGAGGCTCTTAATTCAGGCCTCGACGGAATCAATGTCGATTTTGAGAAAGTATCAAACGATGCAGGACCTCACTATGTTGAGTTCCTCCGTGAACTTTCCATTGAATGCAGGGCAAAGGGACTCGTTCTTTCGGTTGACGATTATGTTCCTTATAACTTCAACTCCCAGTACAACATCCCTGCTCAGGGTGAGGTTGCCGATTACGTAATCATAATGGGATACGATGAGCACTATCACGGTTCGGGTGATCCCGGAAGCGTTGCTTCAATCGATTATGTAAAACACGGCATCACAGAGACACTTAAGAGCGTTCCCGCAAATAAGGTAATCAATGCTCTTCCTCTCTACACAATCCAGTGGAGAACAAACGGAGCAACAGTTACCGACGATTATGTAACAATGAACAATCAGGCTGATATGGTCTCAAGACTTGGCGGGAGCTATGTCTGGGACGAGACTACATGTCAGAATTATTTAGAGGTCAATTCCGGCGGTACTCTTTACCAGGTTTGGCTTGAAGATGCAGAATCTATTCAGGTTAAGCTTAATGTTATGAAGGCCAACGAAATCGGCGGCGTAGCGGTATGGAGACTCGGATACGAGGACCCCGCAATATGGAATATAATAAGCGCATACAGCGAAAATTAATATGAATACAAGATTTGTAAGTTTAGATACGGCCAATCCTGATAAAAGGGTTTTACAGGAGGCCGGAGATATTATTAAACGAGGCGGGCTTGTGGCTTTCCCCACAGAGACTGTTTACGGTCTCGGCGGAGACGGACTCAATCCCGAATCCTCCAAAAAGATTTATGAGGCAAAGGGTCGTCCTTCGGATAACCCTTTGATTGTGCATATAAGTAAACTCGAGGACTTAAGGGTCGTGGCAGCCGAGATACCGGTTATCGCATACAAGCTTGCCGAGCAGTACTGGCCGGGTCCTCTTACCATGATTTTTAAGAAGACGGATGCGGTTCCCAAGGAGACTACAGGCGGCCTTGATACGGTTGCCGTAAGATTCCCCGACAATCCGATTGCTCTTGGCTTTATTGAGGCTGCAGGAGGCTTTGTTGCGGCTCCCAGTGCCAACAGATCGGGACGCCCGAGCCCCACTCTTGCGAAATATGTTGCAGAGGATATGGATGGCAGAATCGATATGATTCTCGACGGAGGTCAGGTCGGAATAGGACTTGAGTCGACAATCATTGATTTGACAAGTGAAGTACCTACAATCCTTCGCCCGGGATTTATCACTCAGGAGATGCTTCTTAAACTCCTTGGTGAGGTTGAGGTCGACAAGACCATACTTGACGGCAATTCTGACGTGGCTCCCAAGGCTCCCGGAATGAAGTACCGTCATTATGCTCCTAAGGGAATCTTAACCATAGTTGAGGGTGATACGGATAAGGTAGTCGCTCATATTAATGAAGAGACTAAGAAAGCCGTACATGACGGAATGAAGGTCTGCGTAATATGCACCGATGAAACGGCGGATTCCTATGACGCCGAGATTAAAAAGAGCGTCGGAGACAGAAATGACGAGGCCTCAATCGGAAGAGAACTATACAGAGTACTTAGAGAATGCGATGACGAGTCGATAGATGTAATCTTCTCCGAATCTTTTGATTCGACAGGTTTTGGACAGGCCATTATGAACCGACTTTTAAAAGCTGCTGGACATCGCGTAATAAGCGTCAATTAGGTATGGAAAAAGTAGGCATTTAGTTGTAAAATTATCTGGGACAAGGTTGTATACATAGGGGATAAAACTATAAGGGAGATATGTATATGATAGCAATCGGATGTGACCACGGCGGTTACGAATTAAAAGAAATTATCAAGAAACATTTGGATGAAATCGGTGTTGAGTATACCGATAAGGGTTGTTATTCCCTTGAATCCGTTGATTATCCAATCTACGGCAGAGCGGCTGCCGAAGCAGTCGCAAATGGTGAAGCCGATAAGGGCATTGTCATTTGTACTACAGGTATCGGTATCTCTATCGTAGCCAACAAGGTGAAGGGTATCAGATGTGCTCTTTGCTCAGATACAGTTTCTGCAAGACTTACAAGAGAACATAACGATGCAAATATGCTTGCAATGGGAGCCGGAATCGTGGGTCCCAACCTCGCTATCGGTATCGTTGACACTTTTCTTAACACCGAGTTTTCAGGAATGGAGAAGCACGCGAGACGTGTTTCAATGATTGAATAGATTTAGCCAATGAATCCACAGATGCAATCCTTACGTGATTGAATGTTCTGTGGATTTATCATAGAATAAAACTAAGGGATTCTTAATAGGAGGAAACAATTATGGCAAAGGTCGTGTACATGGATCATCCTTTGATTCAGCACAAAATCGGTTACATCAGAAGAAAGGAAACAGGTACAAAGGATTTCAGAGCAACAATCGGTGAAATCGCTATGCTTATCTGTTATGAGGCAACAAGAGACTTAAAGTTATCGGATGTCGAAATTGAGACTCCTATTTGCAAGACAACTGTAAAAGAGCTCAAGGGTAAGAAGATGGCAATCGTTCCCATCTTAAGAGCAGGCCTTGGAATGGTAGACGGTATGCTCTCACTCATTCCCGCAGCTAAGGTTGGTCATATCGGTCTTTACAGAGACCCTGAGACAATGAAGCCTGTTGAATATTACTGCAAGCTTCCTGCTGACTGTGCAGACAGAGAGATTTTCGTAGTTGATCCCATGCTTGCTACAGGCGGATCTTCAGTAGCAGCCATTCAGATGCTTAAGGACAAAGGATGCAAGAACATTCACTTCATGTGCATCATCGCAGCTCCCGAAGGTGTTAAGGCTATGACAGAAGCTCATCCCGATGTTGACCTTTATGTAGGTGCTCTTGATGAGAAGTTAAATGATCACTGCTACATCGTACCCGGACTCGGAGACGCAGGAGACAGAATTTTCGGAACAAAATAAGATTTTTGGGGGCATAGAATGAAACGACAGGATTACATTTCCTGGGACGAATACTTTATGGGAATCGCCCATCTTGCCGGTATGCGTTCCAAGGATCCCAATACGCAGGTTGGGGCCTGCATCGTAAGTGAGGACAACAAAATCCTTTCAATGGGTTACAACGGATTCCCAAAGGGCTGCTCTGATGACGAGTTCCCCTGGGAGAGAGAGGGAGATGTCCTCGATACCAAATATGCATTTGTTACTCACAGTGAGCTTAATGCCATATTAAATTACAGAGGCGGCACCTTGGAAGGGTCCAAGCTTTACGTTTCACTCTTCCCTTGCAATGAGTGCGCAAAAGCCATTATTCAGGCAGGTATCAAGACTGTTGTTTACGACAGTGACAA
>JAGACI010000154.1 GCA_017614185.1 Lachnospiraceae bacterium
AGGATATGAAGATCCTACCGGAACTTACACCGTATACAGAGTTGTAACCAAGACCGGTGAGACCAAATATGTTACAATCCGTGACCAGAAAGTTGCTTTGGCAGCACAGACAGGCGACACATTCTTCATGTGGGGCGCAGCTGTGGTTGTCATTGCAGGTGCTGTCATGGTAATCCTTGGTCTTAAGAGAAAGGCGGCTAAGTAATATGAAGATTAAGAGATTATTATCAAGATTATCACTTACACTTGCCGCTGTTATGGCAGTAACAATGATTGGCGGAATGAGCGTTAAGGCTGCTGAGTCTGATGCTCCCCAAGCTAAGACATATATCGTAACATTCCATCCCGGAAATGTGGGAAACTTTGGTGACCTTAATGAAGTTATTGCTGAGTATAAAGCCAAACCCGGTGTTGTAGATGCAATTGAAACCAAACACAAAGCAATCAAGTTAGAGGTTCTTCCCGGTACAGATATAGAAGCTGCACCGGATGTATATGCTACGGACAATTACTACTTCCTTCAGGTTTGGAGTGAGCCTGTTGAAACAACAGTAACCAAGAATGCGGATTACACACCTAACTTTGGAAGACTGGTTGATGCTGTAGAGTATCAGGTAAGATTCATAATCAAGGGTACAGAAACCAATATCCGTCCCATTTATGTTACCAAGGCCAATAAGGGTGAAACCATTGAGTATACCGCACCTACAGTTGTTACAGTAAGTGCAGGCGCAAGATACTTCCTTCAGGGTGAGGCTAAAAAGACAATCACCCTTGACGAGGATGCAACCAAAAATATAATCACGTTTGAATATGTTCTTGAAGGCAGAAGCGAACTTGTCTCTGAAGGCGTTGTTACCACAGACGGAGGAACAGTTACCACGGTTGAAGGCGGTACAGTAGTTGCCGGAGCACCTGCAGCAGGTGGCGGTGGAGCAGCTCCCGCAGCAGTAGCGCCTCAGGCAGCAGAAGCTGCGGCACCTGAAGTAGTAAACATCGACCAGGGTCCTGCAGCGTTGGCAGCAGGTATTCCTGAAGGTGGCGAGGAAACGACCGAGATTACAGAGCCTGAGACTCCTCTCGATGCAAACCTTGCACAGAACACCAATCTTCCTTACCTTATTTTGACAGCAGCTCTTGTAGCTGTAGTCGGAGCATTATTTGTTGTATACAGCAAGAAAGCTCGCAAGGCAACGGATGACGGAAACGAAGAATAATATTGAATAATATTTTGTCGGGTCAGCAATGACCCGACTTTTTCTTTACTTGGAGAACTTCATATAGTAAAATGAAGAAGCACACTAAAGTAGAGGAAGTCACATGGGAAAGAAATCCATCAAAGAGAACAAGAATATTTATCAGCTAAGCCGTGAGGCATTGGATCTTACAAGAGACAAGGCCGCAGAGCTCATGGAGTTTGTTTCCGCGGATCGTATCGAGAAGATAGAGAGCGAGAAGTCCACTCCCCATCCCGATGAGATTTTGGCTATGGCTAAAGCTTACAAAGCTCCCGAACTTTGTAATTATTACTGTTCTCATGAATGCCCAATCGGAGAGAAGAATGTTCCCGAGTTAAAGGTGAAGGGCCTGTCTCAGATTGTTCTTGAGATGCTTGCCGGACTCAACAGCGTTAACAAGGAGAAGGAACGTCTTATCGAGATTACCGTTGATGGAACTATTTCTGAAGACGAAGTGAAGGATTTTGTCGCTATCAAGGATGAGCTTAGGAAGATTGCGACATCAGTCGAGGCATTGGAACTCTGGGTCGACAAGACCATCGCAGAAGGTAAAATTGACAAGGACCTTCTGACCAATACACAATAGTTCTGCCTGCTTTGTTTTGCACGTGACTGCAAAAGGGAAAATGCAATGATAAAGATATGCGCCTTAGGTAATTTTACCATTAAGGATACGGAAACCGGAGTATGTCTTGAAGATGAAAATTTAAGATCGGACATGATTAAGAAACTTGTGACATATCTTGTTATGCACAGGTCTCATCCCGTACCCATTCAGGAACTTTTTGGAGCATTATGGCAGGAAGATGAGTCAGAGAATCCCGCCGGTGCATTGAAGAATCTGACATACAGATTACGTGTCACACTCAAGAAGTACTTTGGTGACACTGATTTTGTTCTCACATGTTCAGGCGCTTATGCTTGGAATCCACAGGTGGAGACCGAAGTCGATGCCGAGGTTTTTGAGGCCTTGGTCAAGAAAGCAAAGGCTATCAAAGAGCCGGAGGAAGCTATCAAGACCTTTGAGGAGGCCTGCGCTTTGTTCAGGGGCGAGTTCCTTGAGAAGTGCGCCGACAGGCATTGGATGGTCACATCGGCCACCTATTATCATTCCATGTATTTAACAGCTGTAAAGAAACTCTCTGCGCTTTATCTTAAGACAGAGAGGTATTCCGAAGCAGAGAATCTTTGCTCTCATGCACTTCGTTTTGACGATGTGGATGAACAGATTTACTGCGATTTAATCCGCTCACTTCTTAAGCAGGGCAAGAATGATCTGGCAGTCAAGAACTTTGACCATGCCAAGAAAGTGCTTCAGGAGGCCCTTGGAATCAAGGGAACCAAGAAGTTCGCCGAAGTTGAGAAAGATATTTTGAAGATTAACAAGGGCTCGGCTGTTGAGAACCTGGACATCATTCAGAGTGAAATCGTTGAGCAGGAAGATGCTGATGGTGCTTACTTTGTCGGCTATCCTGTTTTCAAAGAGTTATATAGAATTGAGGCCAGAAAGATGAGCCGAATCGGTGAGGCAGCGCACATCTTGCTTCTTACCGCGGAACTTGGCGAGGGCGTTGATGATTCCAACGAGCGTGCCAAGAGATTCCTCATCAAACAGGCCATGGGTCAGCTTGAGAAAGCAATCAGAAGAAGTCTCAGAATGGGAGACCTCGCTGCAAGATACAGTGATACACAGTTTGTGGTATTTTTGCCCACATGTACTTATGAGAGTACCAAGGTTATCGCTAAGCGTGTCATCACGGACTTTAAGTCGCTTCAGCGCAGCAAGAGAGTTGTGGTTCGCTCGCAGATGGAGCAGGTCACAAGGAAGGCTTCACGTCTGGTAGAATAGAGAGAATGAGATGGAGATAAATAATACAACTTACCCTTTGAATGCATTCAGACTGTGCATTGACGGGTTGGGCGAGAACCTTAGCGGGTTCATCTATACGCCTTTGGCAAAAGAGCCTTTGACTTTCAGAGGGATGGAGACATTCCTTGAACTTGATATTTTGTACGATAAGGTAGGCTATCCCCAGTCTTTTCAGGATAAAAGATCCTTTGAGAAAACTGATGAGGAGATAAACATTTACTCCGGACAGCCTGATGCCTTAATGAAACCTGAAGACATAATCTATAAGAGAGGAAGAAGAGCAACATTTGATGTTGTTGTTCAGTCCAGATGCAACACCACATGGCAGGGTGTCATCTTAAGGGACGGAACTTTAGATGAGGAGCCGTTTAACGGCGATTTGGAGCTTTGGGAAAAGATTGAAAGATTCGCATAAAAAATAACAAAGAACGGGATAACACCCGTTCTTTTATGTATGAAATAAAGATTTTCAAAGTTTTTTTAAAAAAGTTTGTAACGAAATGTAACTTCCTCCGTCTAATCGATGAGATCAAAAGAAAGGAAAGCATGAAGGTACATGGATAAGGATACCGCAGGAAAGCTTTATGAAGCCTTTTACATGAAAGTTTTTTCCTACGTTATGACACTTGCGGGTGACAAAGAAGAGGCAATGGAAATCACTCAGGAAACATTTTTCAGAGCGATAACCACTGATAAGCAGTTTCGAGGAGACAGCGAAAACTTCACCTGGCTTTGTGCCATAGCCAAAAACTTCTTCATAGATGAAAAAAGGCGCACGTCCCGCTTCGTAGATGTTCCGCTCGATGAACAGCCGGACACAAACAAAAGTATAGAGAAACGTCTGGCAGATGCGGACTCATCGATAAGGATACACAAAATCCTGCACACGCTCGAGGAACCGTATAAGGAAGTGTTCCAGCTAAGGGTATTCGGTGAGCTGTCCTTCACAGAGATTGGTTCAATCTTTGGGAAAACGGAAACCTGGGCCCGGGTTACCTACCATCGTGCAAGAGTTAAGATCAAAGAAAGGATGGATGAATCATGAAATATGAATGCAAAGTGATTGAAGATCTCCTGCCTTTATATAAAGATGGAATATGCAGTGAGGAGAGTAAAAAGGCAGTTGAAGAGCATCTTAATGAGTGCCCTGAGTGCAGGAAGATGCTTGATGAATTAAATGATACAAAGATTGATGAGATGATTGCTAAGGAAAAAGACAACGTCATCGACTCACAATCAAAGTTTTTCAAAAGAAAAAGTGCATTGGCGGGCAGCATTATCGCAGGAGTTTTTGCAATACCTATTCTTATATGCCTGATTGTAGACCTTGCCACTGGCAACGGACTTGGATGGTTTTTCATTGTACTTGCGGCTATGTTTATCCCCACATCACTCCTTGTGGTACCTCTTATGGTAACAAAGAACAAGATGTTTACTACCATGTGCTCATTTACGGGAAGTTTGATATTCCTCCTTGGAGTTATAGCTTTATATAAACACGGAAGCTGGTTCTTTATTGCGGCTCCGGCAGTACTTTTTGGCCTTACGGTTGTGTTTGGCCCGTTTATCGTAAACAGACGCCCTGTTAAAGAGTACCTTGGAAATTATAAGGGCCTTACATTAATTGCAGCTTACACTGTCACATTCTTTGGAATGCTTACATGTATCGGAATATTTGGCGGAGGACGAGGGTTCTTCCCCACAGCTTATTTAATAAGCGTTCCCATCGTTGCTTTTGTTTGGCTTGTATTCGCAATTATAAGATATGCTCCCGCAAACGGGCTTTTAAAAACAGGCGTTATTATAATGCTTATCAACGCATTCGGCCTCTA
>JAGACI010000155.1 GCA_017614185.1 Lachnospiraceae bacterium
AATCCAAACGTAACCGAGGCAAGCTCCCTCGAAGAAGCAGTCGAGCTTGCAACGCTTTTGGCCGGGGAATCCGGGGTGATAATCCAAATAAACTAATTAAAAGGAAGGCCTGCTAAATGATATTTAGCAGGCCCTTGAATTTGGTATCAAATCTGGGATTCCCTTTTTTTATTACCCACAAATTTGGTCATTTGGGTAATAATTCCAAGCATTTCCGCATTTATTATCCCTGACAGGGTAATAATTCTAAGCCCCTGGGATTCTATTACCTCCAAACGCAATTATTGGGGTAATAATCTCACCCATCTAAGATTCTATTACCCAAGCCTTTGATTACAGGGGTAATAATTCGACTGGCGACTATACACCAGGTACTTCAATATTTCAATTGTCAAAGAAAAAGTGTATAATGAAATAGTATTTGTAAAACTTATATACAGGAGGATTAATTATGGGTTTAATACAGGCTTTTACAGGCGCTCTTAGCGGAACATTTGCTGACCAGTGGAAAGACATACTCGTTCCTGCGGACGCACCTGCCACAGCGGGAGTTATTCCTGCAGTACAGAAGGGTACAAATGCCGGAAGGGGTTCAAACACAAAGGGCTCCGAGAACATTATCACAAACGGAAGTAAGATCTTTATCCCCGACGGATATGCTCTTATCTTACTTCAGGACAATATGATTACAGGCTTCGCTTCACAGCCCGGCGGATATGAGTTCAGATCTGACGATCCCAACTCACAGTCAATCTTTGCCGGAGACGGAATCTTACAGCTTATCACACAGTCCTTCGAGAAGTTTAAATTCGGCGGAATCCCCGGAGCTAAGCAGAACTGTGTATTCGTTAACATGAAAGAAATCCCCAATAACAAGTTCGGCACACAGTCCGAGATTTATTGGGATGATATGTATATTAACGCTCAGGTTGCCGCTATGGTTCGCGGTACCTATACATTGCAGATTACAGATCCCATCACATTCTTAAAGGGATTTGTTCCCGCAGCTTACCTTACATCAGGTAAGATTTTTGACTTCGCTGATATGGACAATGACGCATCAGAGCAGCTCTTCACAGAGGTTGTAGGCTCACTTGCTGCAGCATTCTCAGCTTACAGCAACGATCCCGCAAGAGGCAATCGTATGGCTAAGATTCAGGGAGATCAGATGGGCTTTGCCAAGACTCTTTCTGAAACAGTTGAGCAGAACTATCAGTGGAAGACCGGAAGAGGTCTTGAGATTATCAGAGTTGCAATTGCAGCTATTGAATACGACGATGACAGCAAGGCTCTTCTTTCAGACGTTAAGAAGGCAGATGCACTTTCAGGTGCAAGAGGAAACAGCTTCTTACAGCAGTCTGTTGCAAGAGGTATGGAAGCAGCCGGCAATCAGGGCGGCGGTGCTATGAACATGGGTATCATGGGCATGGGACTCAATGCAGTCGGAAACGGTGTTGCAGGATTACAGCAGCCCGTAGGTGTTGCTGCAGGAATGCAGGCACAGCCTCAGGCAGCTCCCGCAGAGGACCCCGTTACAAAACTTAAACAGATGAAGGAACTCTTGGATGCAGGCGTAATCACTCAGGAAGAGTTTGATGCAGCCAAGGCTAAATTCTTAGGAGCTTAGGTTTATGGATGAAGAAAAGATCATAGAGACCGGCGAAGGCGCCAAAGACGGGCAGACCAAATGTCCCAAATGCGGCGCCACCGATATCTCATTAAATACCGGAACCGGCAAGCTTCGCTGTAATTTCTGCCGTTTCGAATTTGACCCTGTGGGCCTTGACGAAATGCACAGAGATGTCGATGATATCGAGGGCGAAGAGATGGGCTCCGGCGCAGTGGACATCGATGCCGAAGCCGAGAAGATGGTTACGCTCAAATGTACAAGCTGTGGCGCAGAAGTAGTAATCAACCTTGAGGAAGCTTCTCAGGCAAGATGCCACTGGTGCCGCAACATGCTTTCCATTAACTCAAAGGTTCCCAACGGTACGGTACCTGATGCCGTACTTCCCTTCAAGATGAAGAAAGAGGAGGCAAGAACCCTCATCGATAACTTCATCGGCAAGAGAAAATTCTATGCGGACAAGACATTCAGAAGAGAATTCTCGACAGAGAATATCATGGGTGTTTACTTCCCCTATATGCTTGTCGATATGAAGGGACATGCCTCACTTTCGGGTGAAGGCGAGATTAAGCGCGGTTCATATTCAAGAAAAGTCGGCAAGGATCAGCACGAGACCGTATATAAGGTTGAAAGCTTCAACATTCAAAGAGAGTGTGATGTCCTCATTGACGATCTGGCAGTTGAGAGCAGTGCGAGACGTGCCACAGGAAGCAATTCCGATGAGACCAACAACATCATCAATGCAATTCTTCCTTTTGATACCGAGAACTGCGTAAAATATGATTCAAACTATCTGAAAGGCTTTACATCGGAGAAGCGTGATACCAACAAGGCAGACCTTCAGCCCGTTGTCGACAGCCAGGAGAAGGAAGCTATCAAATTTGCTTTAAATGACAGTGTTAAGGAGTTTGACCGCGGAGTTCGCTGGGATTACTTCGATGTCAAAAAAGAAGGCGAGAAATGGCTTTCGGCATACCTTCCGGTATGGCTTTTCAGCTATGTACAAAACGCCGGAATGCCCAATCAGTTAACCCACTATGTTGCGGTTAACGCGAGAACTTCCGAAACTATCGGTTCTGTTCCCGTAAACAAGGGCAGGATGTTAGGCGTGGCTTTTGCCATCGCATTTGCTGTGTTTATAGCAGCATTCCTTATCCTTGGATCCGGACGTGATTCAAACGGAATGTTTATTCCTTTTATCGCAGCATTTCTTGCGGGAGGAATATTCTACGGAGCAACTTTCTCAAAGTATCGTAACACCGGTGCAAGGCATCATTTCGAGACCGAGACGAAGATTAATCTCTCGAACATAACGGGAGGCCAGCAATCGCTCAGGCACTTCGAAACCACTAACGTCTCGATGCAGAATGCCAACAACACGAAAGTGTTTATTGAGAAACTGCACACGCACGGGAACGAATAAAAAAAGACAAATCAAAAGCCCTGGAGGGGAGCTCCAGGGCTTTCGATTGTGTAAAAGGGGAATTCTTCCGGAATTGCTAATTAGCAGCCTCGTTCTCACGAGACATTACAATTATAAAGTATTGAAAAATACCAAACTACAAGAAAATTGCGTTTTCTTATAAGAATATTGCTATTGGTAAAACGTTTGACTTTCTATCTTTCAAGATATTCCCATTCTCTTTGAAGTTCTTCAGGAAACTCCAAACCGGCGTTGGACATCTTCTGACGCAAAACTTCATATTTGTGTTTAACCTGAGTCATCTGATGGTTGTAACGCTCAAAGAGCTGAGTAAACTGAGGATTGGATCCGAGTTTGTCTCTGATTTCCTTTCGGAAAGGACAGTACTTCGAAAGAATCGCACGGGACACCTTGTTAAGTCTCGGTGAACCTGCAGATTCATATACAACCCATGATAAGTAGTCGATAAGGAACATCTCTTTGTAATTGTTCTTGGCTCTTACAAGGTTATTCTTAATCTTTTCCTTGGCATCGGCTGAAAGCTCGATGTTCTTACGGTAGAACTGGATGTAGTCAAAGAACTCACTCGTAAGTGAAGGATCTGATAAGTCATTCCATCTTGCACCCTGAATTCTCTTGCACATTTCCCAACGATATTCGCCGGTCATTCTAAGAATAGCGGGCTGAAGTTCTCCAAGTAAGAAGATGGGAAGCATCATACGACAAGGTGTGCTTCTCTTCTTAGCCTCGATTTCCTGCCACATGGCGCCTCTCATACCAACGTTTGGAAGAAGTATGAAGTCGGGCATTACGTCCACATGAACGAAGTCCTTATTAAGGCCAATCTTAGGGTTAGAGTAGAGCACTTCTCTTGCAAACGCAGAGAAGTCTACGCTCATTACATAATCGATAATCTCGTTAACCTTGTCCTTCTCAACCATTGACTTTGATAAAGAAGCGGGAAGGTTGTGGCTTGAGAAGATGGGACAGTATGTACTGATACGTCCGTATGTAATCTTATTGACTGAGGGGAATACGTTCTCAAGCTCGTATTCAACTTTCTTAAGCTGATCTTCGAGTAACTCACGCTCTTCGGCAGCCGTAATTTTGTTGCTTACCTTCATGGCGTGAATGCTGTCTGTATAATCCTGCTCAAATTCGTTTCTTGACGGTTCCTTCTTGCCCTGGTAAATAGCGCATAACCAGTCAAAGAAAGGATAAACGTTGGTATCGGGATCAATTGTGTGAACAGCTGCTATCTTATAAAGAGAAACAGCCATCTCACGGCTTGCGACCGCTTCATCCATGTATCCGAAGTAAAGAAGCATCTTTACGACAACGGGTACATCGGGATCAGTAACTGCTTTCTTGGCACAGGCTGAATATACCTGATTGAATGCCTGAGAAATCTGACGGCATATCTTTCTTGCCGTATCATCTGTTGAAGCTCTGTCAGGCAGTTTCTCAAAGGCTCTTACGTTTTCAAAAATAGTATCTCTGTCGGCAATAGGAATGCCGGAGTATGCAAGAATGGTCTGAAGTGAGTTCGCGATTCCTTCCTCGGCCTCAGCATTGGAAATCGAGCTTGCATTGTCAACGTCGGAATCAGATATTCCAACAGGAAGGGGACCGCCTGAAAGCGAAGCAATCATTGTATCAAGCTGCTTGCAGGCTGCTTCGTAAACGTCCTCCTCGACACAAGGGTCGGCCTCCAATGAGGTAAGGGAGAAACGAAGGTTATTAAGCAGCTCGTCAACTTCAGGAGTGATGGAACTGAACTTACCTGCCGTACTTAATACGAGGTTAACAAGACCTGTTCCCTCGGGGTTCATGTAGCAGGAGATAAGGCGCATATGATAGGCTTCAAGGTTCTCGAAGCTCTTAACAATAAAGGTTGAATCATATGCAAGATGGTATATAAATG
>JAGACI010000156.1 GCA_017614185.1 Lachnospiraceae bacterium
TTCCTCACCGGACACCCCATTAATCTTTGCAAAAGGCGACTCGTCAAAGTATCGGATCATCAGAGGAAACCACATTTCGTTTCCTTTATCATCAGAACGTTCTTTTCTTATGACTCCAAGGTTTCCTGAAACGTCTTCCGCCTCAAGGTATAATACTCTGAAAGCCTTATCCCTTATTATGTCCGCAAGTTCCTTATAAAAGCCAACTATCTCTTCGTCCGACGCATTCCTGTAAAGAATCATGTCCTCCACGATATTCTGGAAAAGAGAACATTCAAAAATCATGTTATCCCCATTCCAGTTCTTAAACCGTGAAAAAACTATCTCCTTAAACTCGTCAAAATCACGCCTGCCATTGTAGATTTCATACTGCTCAAGGTCCTTATGAAATCCTGGAACATCCGTAATCACCTGAGTGTAGCAGATAATCACGTGATTCCCCTCAACATGGCTCTTTTCCTCAATCATCCCGCGGATTTCACTGTATTTATCAAGAATCTCCGCATAACGATCAAAAGAAACATAAGCGCACCAGGCAAGTTCTGTGGGTGAATAGTCTCCTTCACGAAAAACAGTGCATGAAGGATACTTCTTGCCCAATCTTTCTACAAGGGTGCTTTTACCGCTTCCCTGCAGTCCTTCCACGAAATAGTTCATTAAACCTCCTTGCAAAATGCCACGTTGGTTTCACACTCAATGAAGTTATTTTTCTTGTAAAAATCATAAGCACGAACATTGGAATCCGTAAGAAGGAAAATCTGCTTAAGTCCAAGTGCCTTAATTGCTTTCTCGATTTCCTTAACAAAGAATGAACCTGCGCCGCTTCCTTGTCTCTCGGTCACTATGCAAAGCTCATTGATTATGTATTCCGTTCCCGAATACCAATGCTTGATATATCCCATGGATAAACCTATAAGTTCATCACCGTCATATAAACCATAAGTCAAAGAATAACTCTGACCAATCAAATCTTTAATGTAAAGGTCCAACTGTTCTTTATCCGACCAATCATCATACCAGGGCTTCTTGGTAAAGACGCTGACAAATACCTCTTTTATGATTTCTTTGTCGTCTAAACCAAGCCGTCTTAATTCATACATTGCTATATCTCCCTTATCCTAATTTAATTATTTAACCGCCTTAAGCGTGCATGTCGTATCCCATCTGTCCATTACTTCAACCTTGGAAAAACCCGCCTCAATAAGCGCTTCCGTTTCATGCTCCACAGTAAGCGGTGTGTCGTAGTGGTAAAAAACATCATCTGAGAGATTCTGTTCCTTCCTTTGACGTAACAACTCCTGCCGGAAATACTTTTCTTCATCATCAGACTCGGAAAAATAGTCCGTGAGAATGAAGTATCCCCCATCCTTAAGAGCATCCCAAAGCTTCCCGTAAAGGGGGATTTTCTCCTCCTTTGTGAAGTGGTGTAAAGATTCAACAGACACGGCTGCATCATATGTTTCTTCACCGAATGGCTCATCAAAATATGAGCCGCAAATCAGTGAAAGATTCTTATCGGGGAACTTGTCCTTAAGTGCCTTAAGCATCGCTTCGGTTAAGTCGATTCCGGTGACCCCGGCCCCGGGATTGATGGCAAAATATTTTTCCAGTTCAAGTCCCGTGCCGCATCCCAAATCAAGGATTTTCGCACCCTCTGCCTTTGGCAAAAGCGTTGCCGTGTACTCATAAAAGACATCCGCTCCCTCTATAGTACTCATCATGTGCTCGTCATACCCTTCTATACGAGCAGCGAAAAAATCATCCATTTTTTCTAACATTATTTCTCTCCCAATTGACCCTTTTTTACGACGCGCTGATAAACTGCGCTG
This sequence comes from Lachnospiraceae bacterium, assembly GCA_017614185.1. Next base: position 1,830 of record JAGACI010000156.1, read on the forward strand.
AATACAAATCGTAATATGCGCCCTTCTTGGCCATAAGTGTCTCGTGGTTACCTTCCTCAAGGATGCCGCCGTCGTCGATTACGAAGATTCTGTCAGCATTCTTGATGGTTGAAAGCCTGTGGGCAACAACGAAAGAAGTTCTCTTTTTGAGAAGCTCCTCAATACCCTGCTGAACCATGATTTCGGTTCTGGTATCGATGCTTGAAGTTGCCTCATCAAGAATAAGAATCTTGGGATCGGTCAACAGAGTTCTTGCAAAGGCAACCAGCTGTCGCTGGCCGTTTGAAAGTCCGCCGCCACGCTCGGTAATCTCAGTGTCATAGCCCTTCTCCATCTTCTCGATAAAGTCGTGGGCATGAACAGCCTTTGATGCGGCAATCATCTCTTCATCGGTGGCATCGGGACGACCGTATTTAATGTTATCCCTGAGGGTGCCCGAGAAAAGATAATTGTCCTGAGTCATAATTCCGAGCTGACTTCTTAAGGACTGAATCGTAACCTTGCTGATATCGTGTCCGTCCACGTATATGGAACCGCTCTTTGTGTTGTAAAATCTGCTGATTAGGCTGACAATAGTGGTTTTACCGGCGCCGGTAGGTCCCACAAGGGCAATAGTTTCGCCCTGTTTTGCCTTAAAGCTTACATCGTGCAAAATATCAACATCCGGTTCGTCAGGATATGCAAAGCCCACATGTGAAAATTCAACGTCACCCTTAATTGCAGGTAACTCTTTAGCGTCCAAGGCATCTTTTACTAAAGGCTCCATATCCATAATCTCGTAAACTCGTTCCGCTGAAGAAACGTTGGTAATAAGCTTGTTATAGTAGCTTGCCAGGTTTCTTATGGGATTGAAGAACATACCAAGATACATCACAAAAGCAGAAATCGTACCGACGGATTCTCCCGTAACACCAAGCTTGGTTACAGCAAGGTAATAAAGAACCGCCGTTCCAAGGCCACCCGAAATCTCAATTGTGGGGCTGTAAAGGTCATTTACAAAAACCGCAGATCTGAAGGCATGTACAACCTCGTCGATGATATTACCAAATTCCTTGTTGGATTCTTCCTGGGCATTAAAGCTTTGAATTACCGAAACACCCTCGATTCCCTCATGGATAAAGGCAATCATGTTGGAGTCCTTCTTCTTCCACTTTTGCCAACGCTTATGAGCAACATAGCTAAAGAAGTAAGCACCAACCACAATGATGGGAATAGCCACTGCTGCCGAAAGGCTCAGTATCGGGCTTTTCACTATCATAATGGCAAGGATAACCACCAAACTCAACGCATCGGGAGCAAGTGTAGTTACCGTGCTTGTTAAGACGTCCTTAAGGGAATTTACATCACCTGTAACTCTCGCAAGAATTTTGCCTGCAGGCCTTTGGTCGAAGAAGTCAACTCCCAGATTCTGAATATGCAAATAGAGTTTTCTTCTGATGTTGATGATCATATCATTCGAAATCACCGCCATCATTCTTCGCCAGGTTCTTGTTACTACAAAGCGCACCACGGCTAAAACCATCATTACGCCCGCCATGGTAAAAAGTCCCTTAACGTTGCCGTTATAAATCTCATCGTCGATTATTTTTTCAATCAAAAGCGGATAAACCGTTGAAACCGCAACACCTGTAAGTATCAGTGCAGTTACAATAACAATTTTTCCCTTGTAGTCCAAAAGGTTCTTAAGAAGACGTTTTATGACGTCTATCTTCAGACTTTCTTTTAACTCTTCATCTTCTTTGGTGCTGTTTATCGCCATTTCTACGCACCTCCTTACTCATTAACGGCCAAGGCGTTACGATAGTCGCCATACTGAGCTTCGTAAGTGCTGTAGTAAAGCCCTTTTTGCTTGATAAGCTCGGCATGGGTTCCACGCTCTTTGATTCGGCCGTCTTCCAAAACTATAATTTCATCTGCATCCTTAACAGAAGAGATACGATGTCCGATGATAATCTTGCTCATATCCTTCTTCTCGCGGATTTCCTTCTGAATATCCGCCTCGGTTTCCATATCAAGGGCAGATGTTGAATCATCCATTATCAAGAGGTTAGCCTTTCTCGCAAGGGCTCTTGCGATGGACAGTCTCTGTTTCTGACCGCCTGAAAGTCCGATTCCTCTCTCACCTATAATAGCTTCATAGCTGTCGGTGATTTTCTCAACAAACTCCGTGGCATGGGCCTTTTTGATTGCCTCTCTTACGGTGTTGTCGTCCATGGTTGCCTTAAGTCCCAGGCGCACGTTCTCTGCAATTGTGTCTGAGAACAGGAAAACATCCTGAGTAACAACCGAAGAGAATCCTCTTACATCGCTTAAAGGCATCTCTTTTATGTCTTCGCCTTCGATTCTGATTGTTCCCTCCGTTACGTCATAAAAACGCTCGATAAGGTTAACAATCGTACTCTTTCCGGCACCGGTAGCTCCCATGATTCCGAGGGTCTTACCCTTGGGAATTGTAAAGCTTACATCCTTTAAAATCCTGTTTCCGTCAAGTTCAAAGCCAACGTTCTCGAAGCTGATCTCTCCGGTCCTGTCGCTCTTGGCAAGAAAAGGAAATGCGGATGTATCCTCAATCTCAGGCTTGGTATCAAGAACCTTTTTAATCTTCTTGTATCCGGCAAGTCCCTGAGAAATAAGGGAAAGCATCCATCCAAGGTTGTCGATGGGCCATACAATGTTAATTGAGTATGAAACGAA
>JAGACI010000022.1 GCA_017614185.1 Lachnospiraceae bacterium
ACTGATAATCCGATTGATAATGCACGGATTACGTTTTTGTTGACCAAATTCTTTTTGACCATTTTTCCCTTTTTCTCCTTTTCTAAAGTTTTCGTTTTGTGGTGTGTTTACTGTGCCTAACAGTATGTTTTAGTTTTGTTTTCCTTTTTATTTATCTTCATCCAGTGAGATGCGGTCGAATAAGTACTCGAGTACATCACCGGTGAATTTCCTTGCGCTGATACCTACGATGACTGTTCCGTCGTCAGCAGGCTCATCTTTTCTGATTACGTCGGCATACATTATCAATGTCTCAGCTACGATAATGATGTCCTTCCCCAAAATGTCAGGCGCTCCTTTAGGAAGCTTAACTGCCATACCCAAAGGGCTTAAGTTTACTACCTGTGCAAAAATCTTCTCCTGTGTGTCACACACAACGATTACGCTCTTGGCGTCGAATGAGACACGGTCAATCCGTCTTCTTTCTTCCATTCTCCTGTAACCTCTCCTTAAAATGTTTTGTTAGGTCGGGCTCACATTTATTCGAGTGAACCCATGACCACCGAGGCCTCCAAATCCTGCCTGATTTCTCGTAATTCGCTGAGATTCCACTTAGGAAGGTTGGTTCTTGTCTCAAGCTTATATTCCTCGGTTATATAAGCTATTCTTGCTCTTTCTCTGCTACAGCTTAATGCGTAGCGTGTGATCAGTGCCACCAGTACCAAAATAAGCACAACTAAAACTCCGGTAATCCAGGGGACTAATGCCTGAAACGTAGTCTTAGGTGCCGGAGCCAATGGCGTTGCCTGATCTTCAATTGTAGTAAGTGAATACAAAAACTTCATGGTCTTCCTTTCTACTGCCTTCCAACTATAAAGACTTGAGAAAGTGAGTGAGTGGCTCAGAAAAAATGAATTTTTCTTCATTTTTCCGAAGGCTCCGACGAAAAACCGCTCTCTACTTATTTAATTGCATTAAAAAGCGATTTTACTCACCTTTTTTGAAAATTTTTTTAAAAAATTTCCAGGTTTCTATATTACTGTAATAAATGCAAGGTGTTATCGTATGCGATATCGTCCCTTGTTACTACCTTATAACTGGTTACCCGATAGAAAGAATCGCCCTTTTTCTCCGGGTATAAAACCTCAAGAGAGATCTCCAGATCCTGGAGGTCTGAGATTTCGTAATTAAATGATATTGTGTGTCCAACCTTGTCAAAATACGCATCCGAATCGCCAGCGGCTGCCTCATAGGCATCCTGCAATGCTTCATCGATTCCTGCGATGGCTTCCTGCGCCTGGTTGGAAACCTCGTAGTAGCGTTTGGTTCTCTCCATTACCTTCTGGCCGAGCTTATAGTCCGCATTGGAGCTGACTATTGAGAGTGCGGCAAAAGATACGAGGCAGAGCACAACGAATATTAATAACAGTGATGAGGAGCCGACGTTGACTCCGAATGCACTTTTTTTCTTAGCCATTTTTCAAACCCTATCAAAGTCTAATAATAGAAACTACTTTAAAACACCCGGAACATGCTTTGAAACCTCAAGCTCGTAAATGCTCTCAAGCCCTTTGGCTGTTTCGGAATAGTGAACCTCTGCTGTTCCGGAATATGTACCGGTCGATTCATTAAGTCCTTCATCCTTAAAAAGAAGGTAATAGGTTGAGCCGTCAGCCTTACAAGCGTTGAAGTCCTCGTCATAATAAATAATCAAGCCGCTGTCACCCGATAAATCAGCTCCGGTAATCTCTGCCATGGCTGCCATTCTCTCGGATACTTCGGGATTGTCATCCACAACTCCGTAGAAAATCTCGCAGAAATCCTCGCATTTTACGATTGCGTGGTTCTGGGCCGCCGTCTTTCCGTCAAGCATGTGAGACTTGGCAAAAAGCTGAATACAAACGGTTCCTGCCAGTGCAAAGAACAGTATTGAAATGATAAGTTCCATTAGGAACAATCCGGTCTTCGAAGTATTCATTCGCCCACACCTCCTTCGGGAGAAGATTTAGGACTTATGAAAAGCTCGATAGTCTGGTCATCCTCTGTAATCATTTCAAAGGAGTAGAGACCTTCGCGTTCCTTTTCAATGTCAAAGTTTTTAACGGGCAGAAGCTTTTGTCCGGCCTCTGCAGACGAAGAATCAAGAACGAAATCAGGGCTTACAAAGAGTTCTCTCATGTAGCCGTCATAAGCGTAAAGGTAGGTCGCATATGTCTTATCGCCTACGGCTTCGCTAAGGACAAGTGCCTTGTGGCCTGAGATATCTCCGATTGAGACACTGCCCGCCTCATCGTTTTGGCGGATTTTCTCAGCTACATAGGAGTAAGCCGTTCTTGAATTGTAGTTTTCGTTCATGTCGTTAACGGTCTTCTGGTAAACACCCGCACCGATTGATACGAGCATCATTGCGCATAGAGCAAACACTGCAAAAAGCGCAAGGACAAAGACTACGTCAACAACGTGATGGTTTTCGGTTTTGTTATTCATAATCTATTCTCACTTGGTAAGTACAGTTACTGTAGGATACATATTTGCCCCGTAAACCTGATAATCCACGAAAAATCTGTCGTGGTCGTAGGTTAAGCCGTAGTGCTTCTCGATATAATCAAGAGACGGCGGGTAAGTTCCCTCAACGGCATAGCACTGCGTTATGGAACGGTTAAGGGCCGTTGTAAGGCTCTCCTTTTGCTTATCGACCGTGGTCTCCGATACTGAGGAGATTCCTCTTATAAAAAGTATAAAGAGGGCGATGAATGCGATAAGCGGTAATGAGAGCTTCCGTATTTTCTTTAATATAGAAGGTTTCTCAAATCTGTTCATAACTTATCCTATGCTTGTCATAATTCCCATAAGAGGAAGAATTACCGAAAGAAGAATCAAACCAACAATTACTGAAAGAATAATAACGAGTGTAGGCTCAAGGGTTGCGATAATCTCTGAGAGCTTTTTCTCGGTTTCCTTCTCATAATCTTCTGCAATCTTTTCCATTACGTGATCGATGGAACCTGTTCTGAATCCTACAGATACCATTCTTGCGTATAGGCTTGAGAAAATGTCCGCTTTTTCAAGAGCCTCTGAAAGGTTAAGGCCTTCCTCGATGCTCTGCTTGCAGACTGCGATTTTTTCTCTTGTTTTTTCATGCTCAACGATAACGCTTACAAGGTCAAGGCTTGAATATGTATCAAGACCTGAAGAAATAGTCATTGCAAGACCAGATGCAAATCTTCCTGCCGCAACTTTTTCATAAAAGCCCTTTGTAAGTGCGAAGTTATTAAGAAACTTGGTGGTAAATGCTCTGCCCTTTCTTGTTCTGAAGCCAAGAAGGTAAACACCAAATACGATTACGATAATTACAAGGATTAAGATGCTGTAACGGTTAAGGCTCTGACCAAGTCCCAAAAGTCCTGCAGATACACCGCTCATCTCACTTCCCAGCTGTTCAAATACCTGGTTGAAAATGGGAAGAACCTTGGTAAGAAGAACATAGATAACAAGTAACATCATGCCAATCATGATTAAGGGATACCGAACCGCACTTCTTATGCTGTCCGCAATCATGTCCTCGTGCTCGTAGTATGCGGCAAGTGACTGCATAACGTCATCGAGGTTACCGGACTGCTCACCGAGCTCAACCATGTGAAGCACGTAATCCGGGAATACGCCTGTTTTGTCCAGGGCCTTGAAGAATGTCTCGCCTTCTCCGCAGGTGTCAATGATGGACTGGATTAAAGCTTTGCCTTTCTCATCCTTTGTGTCCTGAATAAGGATGTTCATTCCTTCAAAAGGAGTGATTCCGGCATTGAGAATCATTGAAGTCTGGCTGCAGAAGGATGCGATTTCTGCGTTTGATAAAAGTCGTTGGTTTTTCATTTTCTCTTTCCTCTTTATCATTAATACACAAACATTGTGGTGTAATTACTTCCGTCACCGATAAACTGCTTAAGTGCGCTCTCTGATGAGTTGGCGGCAAATGTGGGGTCTACTAAGGACCAGTCTTTTCCGTCAAACTCGATGATGCCGTTTAGCCAGCCGACATCCTTAATAAATACGCTTATCCATGCGTGGTAGGCTTCGCCGGCATATCCTACTTCAAGGTGAGCGGGGATTCCCTGGCTTCTAAGCATCGAGCACATAACTGCCGAGTAATCAAGGCAGATGCCTGTTCCGCTTGAAAGGATTGCGTCTACATCGGATGTATAACCGCCTTCTACGGTTGCCGCCTTGTCATAGTCATATGTGATGTTGGATGTTACGTAATCGTAAATAAGAGTTACTGCCTCAAGGTCTGTATTGGCGGGTTCCACAAGCTCTTTACCCTTTGCTACGGTTTTCTTGCTTGCGTCAAATTTTACATACTGGTTTGGATAAAGGAAAGGCCCCATCTCGTTGGTGATTGTAACGGGTATGTCCTGTGCAAGACAGGTCGCATAGCTTGTTCCCGAAACCAGTGTGTAAACCGCTACCTTATACGTTGTGCTTCCGCAGGTTAAGGGGTAAACTTCATAGTCATGTCCCTCAAGGTTATATGTGTATGTCGCGCCGCCTTCAGGTGTGATAAGAACCTTTACGGTTTCAACGTCACCCGTGTACTTAACGCACACATATCCGTCTCCTGTATGGGAAGCGTCGATTGTCGCTACATCGTTTGCGAATACGACCGCTCCGTCAGCCAATGGCTCAAGGCACTTTGGAGTATTGTCTCTCGTACCCTTTGACGGTGTCGCCGGTGCGGGTTCATCGTCTTCGACAATAGAGCTTAATACCGAGTTTTCTTTGGAAGAATTGGTTGACGGAGTCTTGCTTCCGAATCCCTCCTCGATTATCTCGGCTCCGCATCCCACAAGAAGCGTCGATATTAAAATTGGAATTAAAATCAAAGCTTTTCTTTTCATTTCTTTATTCCTGTACCTGTATTGGTGTGAAAAGCAGGTGAAGTTCCTTGCCTGATTCCTCGGTTATTATAATGGTAACTTCTTCATCCGGCATCGGGAAAACAATGCATCTTCCAAGCGCGTTAAAATATGTTGCCTCGGTCCTATCTCCCTGCACATTCACGTAGTAGCATTTTGAGACATCGATATCTCCTCTTGAGAGCGAAATGTAAAGCTGTTCGCCGTACTGCTCATGAGTCACAACCGAGAATGTCGGAAGCTCCTTTCCAAAGCCCGGATAGAATATTATCGGAGCAAGGAGTGTTAACGTAAGCAAAAGTACTGTCACAAGTATGCAGATATCGTACGCTAAACCGTTGTATTTACATCTTAACAGGATTTTGTCAAAAGGTACGGTGTTTGGCTTCTCCCCTACATCTTCAAAAACACTTTGAAGGATCTTGTCCGCCTCTTTGACATCCATTTTGAATTCGTAATCTTTTTTGAATAATGACATATCAGACCCTCCTAATCTTTCATGCTGCGTCTGAGCAGCTCCTCTCCCTGAGCTATGTAGCGCTTAACGCTGCTGCGGCTCGTTCCGAGGGTCTTGGCTATGTCTTCGAGTTTCATGCCGTTGAAGAACTTCATCTTCACGGCCTGCTGTTCCTTAAAAGGAAGAGCATCGAGTGCTTCGTAAAGCCTCTTGTATTCGTTTTTAATCTGAGTTCTGTACTCAGGGTTACTTGCTTCGTTTGGATCAAGTATCTGGCTTATTATGTCATCGTCTGTCGGCGTGGCGTCCTTATTCGTGGATTGAACCATGTCAAAACAAACGTTAAATGCAATCTTGTTTAGCCACGAGACGAAAAGCTTCGGCTCGTTAATCGAGTTGATATTTTTTAACGCTCGAATGTATGTCTCCTGCACAGCATCCTGGGCCGCATAAGTGTCCCTCAGATAGTGGCAGGCGTAATTATAGACTTTGTTGTAGGTTAGAGCATAGAGGGTAGCGAAGGCATCAGAGTTATTTTGCTGCGCCAATATAACCAGCTGCCCGATTTGCTCATAATCCGGTTCTCTCATCATATGAACAATAAAAACTCCTGTTCCTTACTGGGCTCTGCTGTACAAATCGCTGTACACCTTGGATATTATAGAATTCAAATCCTTAAAGCCGGCCTCGGGATTATAAACCGATGCGGAGTGCACCTCGATGGGAGCATCCTCGTGCTCAAGGTTGTATTCCTTAATGGAATCCTCGGTTTTATTGAGAAAATCGTGAAGTTTATCACGGTCTGATTCGTCGATAATGCAAAGGAACTCGTTTCCGCCGTTTCGGCCTACAAAGCCGTACTCGTCACCGATTCCTTCCAGGATATGACAAAAATCGCGCAAAAGCCTGTCTCCGCTCTTTCTGCCGAGACTGTCATTAACTTTATTTAAGTTGCCAATCTGCAGTAATACGCAGGAAATTTTGGCTACCGATTCCGGGGTATCATACTGATCAAATACAAGATCGCAGCTGTAACGATTGGGAATACCCGTTAAGCTGTCAAGATATGCGAGCTTGGCAAGGTTGTGATTCTCCTTATCAAGCCTTCTTAAGAATATAAAATCAATTACAAGGAAAACAATCCCCACAACAATCATTACCCAGGTAAAAACAAAGAGGGTTATAATTCCGGGATTGGAAAAGACTTTCTCTCTTAAAGTAGAATTGGAAAATAGAATGATAAAAAATGCTACGTCAATAACGCAAAGGATTACAAGCTCGATAAGCTTGAACCTTCGCAACGAAAGCAGATGTTCGTTTTGGTTCTTCATGTGTCCCCCTATGTTTGTAAAACTGTGCCTGTGCAATAAAATTGCTTATAATATTATAAGACATATTTATGCAAATGTAAATTATTCATACACAATGAATATTTAGTTTTTAAGCATTTTCCCAATTATTTTCCCCTTGGGGGGATATAAAAAAAGCGGCTCCTTTACGGAACCGCTTTCGTTATTGTTTATTCTTCTGTTTCAACTACTTCCTCAAGGGGCTCCTCATCGAAGTCCTCCTCGTCCTCAGCTGCTGCTCTCTTAGCTCTCTCAGCTGCTTCAGCGGCCTTCTGGGCCTTTCTTGCAGCTTCCTGCTCAGCGATAAGCGCGTCGGTTGAAAGTGCTGTATTACGGTATCTCTTAAGACCTGTACCTGCAGGGATGAGCTTACCGATAATTACGTTCTCTTTAAGTCCGATAAGAGGATCAACCTTACCCTTGATAGCTGCCTCGGTAAGAACCTTGGTAGTCTCCTGGAAGGATGCGGCTGACATGAAGGAGTTGGTAGCAAGAGCTGCCTTGGTGATACCAAGCATAATCTGCTTTCCGTCTGCGGGAGCCTTGCCCTCTTTCTCAAGCTCTTCGTTAACATCCTCGTAATCGAGAACATTTACAAGTGAGCCGGGAAGGAACTCGGTGTCTCCGCTCTCCTCGATGCGAATCTTCTTAAGCATCTGACGAACGATAACCTCGATGTGCTTATCTGCAATGTCAACACCCTGTAAGCGGTATACACGCTGAACTTCTCTGAGCATGTAATCCTGAACTGCACGGATGCCTTTAATCTTTAAGAGGTCGTGAGGGTTAACTGAACCTTCTGTAAGCTCGTCGCCGGCCTCAAGCATCTGGCCGTCAACAACCTTGATTCTGGAGCCGTAAGGAATTAAGTATGCCTTGCTGTCTCCTGTCTCGTCGTTGGTAACAACAACCTCACGTTTCTTCTTGGTATCTCTTACTTCAACCTTGCCTGCGAACTCTGCGATGATAGCAAGTCCCTTAGGTTTTCTTGCCTCGAAGAGCTCCTCTACTCTGGGAAGACCCTGAGTGATATCGTCACCGGCAACACCACCGGTATGGAAGGTTCTCATTGTAAGCTGTGTACCGGGCTCACCGATTGACTGAGCTGCGATGATACCAACAGCCTCGCCGACCTGAACTGCTTCGCCGGTAGCCATGTTTGCTCCGTAACACTTGGAGCAGATACCGAGTTTGCAACGGCATGTAAGGATGTTACGAATCTTAACGCCCTTGGACTCCTTGTTGTCACGCATATTGCCTTCTTCGTCTTCAACCATGAAGGGCTTGCCGTTCTCATCAAGTCCGCCGTTTAATATCTTAGCTGCACGGCTGGGTGTAATCATGTGGTTAGCCTTAACGATTACATTGCCGTCCTTATCTTTAATCTCATTGCAGGAGTAACGTCCTGTGATACGATCCTTGAGACCTTCGATTGTCTCCTTGCCGTCCATGAATGACTTAACATACATGCCGGGAATCTCGGGACGATTCTCTGCACAGTCTACCTCACGAATGATGAGTTCCTGTGAAACGTCAACCATTCGACGTGTAAGGTAACCTGAGTCAGCTGTTCTAAGAGCTGTATCGGACAAACCTTTACGAGCACCGTGTGCTGACATGAAGTACTCCAATACGTCAAGACCTTCACGGAAGTTTGACTTGATGGGCAACTCGATGGTACGACCTGATGTATCGGCCATGAGTCCACGCATACCTGCAAGCTGCTTGATCTGCTGGTTGGAACCACGGGCACCGGAGTCAGCCATCATGTAGATGTTGTTGTACTTATCAAGACCGTCAAGAAGGTCCTTGGTAAGTCTTCCATCGATTTCGTTCCATGTCTCAACAACGGCTCTGTAACGCTCTTCCTCAGTGATAAGACCACGTCTGAAGTTACGTGAAATCTTATCAACAGTCTCCTGAGCCTCAGCCAAAAGTGCGGGCTTAGAAGCAGGTACTGTCATATCGGAAATTGAAACGGTCATAGCCGCTCTTGTGGAATACTTGTAACCTGTAGCCTTGATGTGGTCAAGAACCTCAGCGGTAACTGATGCGCCGTGAGTGTTGATAACCTTCTCAAGGATTTTCTTAAGCTGCTTCTTACCTACGTGGAAATCAACCTCGGGGATAAGAGCATTCTCTTTTTTGCTTCTGTCAACAAATCCAAGATCCTGAGGAAGAATCTCGTTGAAGATAAGACGACCAAGACTTGTCTTGATTGTTCCTTCGATTTCCTCTCCCTCGAATGTAGCGCTCTTCTTAACATAGATGTACTGGTGAAGAGTAATCTCACCGTTCTCATATGCAAGAATTGCCTCGTTCATGGAATTGAAGTAT
>JAGACI010000157.1 GCA_017614185.1 Lachnospiraceae bacterium
GTCGGAATCAATTCGGATGAGGAGTTTGAGGGTGTTATCAATAAAAAGGTAAGGAAGGGAACCGAGAACTTCCTTAAGTCCCCCGCAATGAGCGATGAGGAGTGCCTTCAGGCGATTGAGGCAGGAATCGATGTGGTTAAGTCCTGCAAGGAGCGTGGAATAGGAATCATCGCGACAGGCGAGATGGGAATCGGCAATACGACCACTGCTACGGCTGTACTTTCGGCTCTTACCGGTGTCGCTCCAAGGAAAATAGTGGGACGAGGCGCAGGTCTTACAAGAGAAGGATTAAAACGCAAAAAAGAAGTTATCAAAGCCGGAATCAGGCTTTATCGCAAGTCTCCGGCACCCAGAAAAGCAAGAAGAAAAGAGGATGTCTTCGAAGCATTAAGACGTCTTGGAGGACTTGATATAGCAGGCCTTGCCGGAGTTTATATAGGATGTGCGATGGAAGGCATTCCTGTTGTGATAGACGGTCTCATCGGAGCGGTTGCGGGACTTGCGGCAGAGAAACTTGTAAAGGGAAGCAAGGCATTTATGATTGCATCGCATAAGGGAAGAGAAAAGGGAGCAGAACTTGCGCTCAAAACCCTCGACCTTAAGCCTGTAATCGATGCGGACATGGCCCTTGGAGAGGGAAGCGGCGCTTTGATGATTTTCCCGCTTCTTGATATGGCGATGTCACTTTATTTAAGCGGAACGACTTTTAGCAGTACAGATATTTCCCAGTACGAAAGGTATAAGAGATGATTACTCTTGTCATAGGAACGACGGATTCCGGCAAATCTGCACTTGCCGAGAAGCTTTGCCTTGAGAGCGGAGATTCAGAACGCTACTATATCGCAACGATGAAAGTTTACGATGACGCGGGAAAAGAGCGCATTGAGAAGCACAGAAGGGCGAGAGCGGGCAAAGGCTTTATCACAATCGAAAAGCCTTTTTCAATAAATGAGTGTGTCGACGAGATGGCTGATCCAATGCATTCGACGGCGCTTTTGGAGTGCGTCTCAAATCTTGTCGGAAATGAGATGTACGAGAATCCTTCGTGGAGAGGTTTTCTTGATTTTTCGGGAGGCGACAGCCTTATTGCAAAGAAGGCAATGGAGGCTTTTGTAGCTGCCGTGGTAAAAGAAATTGAGTATCTTGGCTCAAAGGTCAATAACCTTGTCATAGTAAGTAACGACTATCCGAAGGATGATGAAGACTACGATGATGAGACGAGATTTTATATAACTCTTTTGGACCTTGTAAATGAGAAGCTTAAGAAAAAGGCTGACAAGGTCATTGATGTAAGATTAAACGGAGAAAAAATCTGATATGAAGATTCTAAGGTGGATGGCGGTCACGTTTTCGCTTTATTCAAGAATACCGATGCCGCGCTTTACATGGGAAGAAGACGATATGGCGCACAGCCTTATGTTTTTTCCTCTTGTCGGAGCAGTAATCGGAGCGTTTATATGGCTTATAAATGTGCCTTCATTTATGAGTGAAATCCCCATGGCGGTCAAAGTTATGTTAACCATACTTGCACCGATCCTCGTTACCGGCGGCTTTCATCTTGACGGCTTCATGGATACCGAAGATGCGCTTCGCTCATACGCGGACAAGGACAGAAAACTTGAGATTTTAAAGGATCCTCACATCGGAGCGTTCGCGGTAATAGGGCTTGTAAGAGCGCTTATTATTGAGGCGTGTGCGGTTACTTTTTACCTGGTTACGGTTAAGGGCGACTCCCCCAAAACAATTCTTTTGGGCCTTGTATTTGTGGTTTCAAGGTGCTTAAGCGGGCTTACTTCGCTTACCTTTAAGAAGGCCAAAAGAAGCGGAATGCTTTACGAGGAGACGAAGAATGATTACACGCTAGTTAAGACGATGCTTGTGATTTTCTTAGTCGCTTCGGTAATCGGGGCAGTTATTATCAACCAGGCAGCAGGCCTTGCATTGATTCTTAGCAACCTGCTTTTCATGTACATATACAGATATAAAGCTTACAAGGAATTCGGGGGAGTTACCGGAGACACCGCAGGGTGGTTTTTGTGTTTTTCGGAAGGATTGGTAACAGCAGTTTTAGGAGTGGTTTTGTTTATCGTGGGGTAGTTTATGGCGCATAAGAGAGTACTACTTATTAGGCACGGGCAGACGCCCGGAAATGAGGAAAAACGCTACATCGGCAGGAAATCCGACGAAGCCTTGTCGGAACTTGGCCAAAGCCTTGCAAAGAAAGCGGCAAAGGCCCTCGGAGAAACACCGGGGTTTAACAAGGATGGGTTTAAAATCTATGCAAGCCCGTTAAAAAGAGCGACCGAGACGGCCGGAATTCTTTTTGGTGAAAACAGAATCATCACACCGATTGAGGAGCTTACGGAAATTGACTTTGGCGATTTTGAGGGGCTTAATTACAACGACTTAAAGGAAAACCGCGATTACCAGCTTTGGATTGACAGCGGCGGAAAGATGGCTTTTCCAAACGGAGAGGACAGGGACGAGTTTATCGAGCGTTCCTTCAGAGGCTTTTTCAAGGCAATCGAGAACGATCTTGAAAAAGAGGTTGCAATCGTCTGTCATGGTGGTAACATTATGTCGATTTTGAGTCGTATTACCGGAAAGGATTATTTTGACTTCATGACGCCGAATCTTGGCGGTTATATCTTGGAGTTTGAATTGGAAAATGAGAGGATATCTGAGTTTACATTACATAGCTTTGACCTTGGGAGTGATTCTTGATCAAATCATAGGAGACCCGCATTTTATGCCACATCCCGTGAAGTTAATCGGGAAGCTTATTTCTTTTGCAGAAAAAAGACTGCTTGGCGAGGAACTCCCTCCTTTGGCAATGCGAGACAGGAAAAAAGAGGTATGGCGGGGCTTACTTCTCTGGCTTATCGTTATTGCGGTTACTGGCACTGCAACCAAGCTTATCTTATCCTGGTCCTACGGGCTTAATAAGATTCTTGGCGTCGCAGTTGAGGCGATTCTTACCTGCTATATTCTTGCGGCGAGGAGCCTTTACAGAGAGAGCATGGCAGTTTCAAAGGAGCTTGAAAAAGGTGATATCGAGGGAGCCAGGAACGCTCTTTCCATGATCGTCGGGCGTGATACAGAGAATCTTAATGAGGAAGAAATCACTAAAGCCGCTGTCGAAACAGTAGCGGAAAATACATCGGACGGAGTTATTTCGCCGCTTCTTTTTACCATGATTGGCGGACCGACACTCGGCATGATTTATAAGGCCGTTAACACCATGGACTCGATGCTTGGCTACAAGAATGAGAGATACACCAATTTTGGCCTTGTTGCGGCGAGGGCGGATGACGTGTTTAACTTTATTCCGTCAAGAATCAGCGCGATTTTGATGATTATCGGCACATTCTTTATGGGAATTTTCAAAAGAGTGTATAATGTAAGCAGAGCCGTAAAGATTTGGAAGAGAGACAGATATAATCATTTGTCTCCCAATTCTGCCCAGACCGAGAGCGTCTGTGCCGGAGCGCTTGGCATTAAGCTTGGCGGTGACCATTATTACAACGGAGTTTTGGTATCAAAACCCACAATCGGCGACGAAATAAGAAAGACTGAAATAAAAGATATAAAAAGAGCCAACAACCTCATGTTTATGGCGGAGATTATAGCGATGGTACATGCTCTGAATGTACTGGCTTCGGGTATTATCAGGTGGTTCTTATGAGACATGGCGGGGATATTTACAGAAACAAAGTGAATCTTGATTTTTCAGTTAACTTAAATCCTCTCGGAACTCCCGAGAGTGTTCTTAATGCGGTCAAAGACTGCACAGACACTTTGTCTGTTTACCCCGATATTGAGCAGGTGGCTGTCAAAGAAGCCATCGCAGATTTTGAGGGCGTTAACCCTTCCGAAATTCTTGCCGGAAACGGCGCATCCGATCTTATCATGACGCTTGTTCGCGCACTTAACCCTAAGAAAGCACTTTTGTATGAACCTACTTTTTCCGGATATACCTATGCACTCAATTCTGTCGAGTGCAGGACGAAGCATGTGATTATAAGAGAGTCTGAGGGCTTTCTTATTACCGAGGATTACATGGGAAGCCTTGATGAGAGAGCGGATATTCTTTTCCTTTGCAATCCTTCGAATCCCACGGGCAGAAACATAGATGAGAGCGTTTTGCTTAAATATCTTGATAAGGCAAAAGAGGCCGGAACGACAGTCGTTCTTGATGAGAGCTTCTATTTCCTCTCGGATATTTCCGAGGAAGATGACGCAGAGCGCACCAGAACGCTTATCGACAGATACAAGAATTTATATATAGTCCGTTCGCTTACAAAGCTTTTGGCAATGCCGGGAGTCCGCATGGGATATGTGATTTCCGACGAAGCAAACATTGGAATCCTATCAAGATTCCTGCCTGAGTGGAACCTTTCTTTGATGGCTGAAAAAGCAATCGTTGCGGGGATGGATGTTCTTAAAAATACTGATTTTCTTGCAAAAACTCACGAGCTTATCAAAGGCGAGAGAGACTATTTAAACCACCAGTTTATGAACATGGGAATACTCATTTTCAAGAGCAATGCACCTTTCGTGCTTTTCAAGTGCCGCGAAGAACTGGCGGAAAGGCTTCTTTCCAAAGGAATAATGATAAGAGACTGCTACAATTATCCGGGCCTTTATAAGGGCGTTTTCAGAGTCGCCGTCAAGGACAGGAAGAGCAATGAAGCTCTTGTGAATGCCATTAAGGAGATACGCAGTGAAGAATTCAAGTAAGTTTTTTGCAAACAGGGAGTGCGAATACTATCCCTGCCATAAGATTGAGGAGCAAAACTGCCTGTTTTGTTATTGCCCCATATACAACCTGGATTGCCCCGGCAACCCCAAAATGATTGAGAAAAACGGAAAGCTCATAAAGAGCTGCGCCGACTGCACCTTCCCGCATAGGGCGGAGAATTATGAGAAGATTATTGGAGTGCTAAAGAGTAGATAGAGACTTTAGTTTGTGCATATACAAATAATGTCCTGTTTAGGATGGAGAA